>NZ_JBEYXK010000045.1:0-53662 GCF_040645035.1 Streptomyces sp. NPDC046876
CCTCCCCGCGGGTGTCTGGGGGCGGGCCCGCCACTCCGGGCCGGATAGCCGCTATGGCCGCCGCCTGGGCCGGGGCCCGCCGCGCCCGCCCCGGCCCGCGCAGGGCCGGCGGCTGTCCGCCCGGAGCGGATCGCACGTGTGGGGCTGGACACGGGGTAGGAGCCATGGGGGAGGATGGCATCATCCGCACGAAGGGAAGAACACGGTGAGCATCGACCCGGCCTCGATTCCGAATTTCGGAGGGCAGCAGCCCGAACCGCAGGCCACAGGACCGGCGGGCCCCGTGGTCCCCGACCAGGACCTGGTCAAGCAGCTGCTGGAGCAGATGGAGCTCAAGTACGTCGTCGACGACGAGGGTGACCTCGCGGCGCCGTGGGAGGAGTTCCGTACGTACTTCATGTTCCGCGGCGAGGGCGAGCAGCAGGTCTTCTCGGTGCGGACGTTCTACGACCGTCCGCACCCGATCGAGGAGAAGCCGCAGCTCCTGGAGTCGATCGACGACTGGAACCGTCGCACCCTGTGGCCGAAGGTCTACAGCCACACCCACGACGACGGCTCCGTCCGCCTGATCGGCGAGGCGCAGATGCTGATCGGCACCGGCGTCAGCCTGGAGCACTTCGTGTCCTCCACGGTCAGCTGGGTCCGCGCCTCCATCGAGTTCGACAAGTGGCTCGTGGAGCAGCTCGGACTGGAGAAGGACCTCGACTCCGCCGACGGCGACGACAACGACAAGGACGGCGAGGGGGAGTAGTCCCCCTCGGAAGCCGTTCGAAAGTCGTTCGGCAGCCGTCGGCACTACGGTGGCATCCTGGCGATGACCAGCAGATACACCCCATAGCCGTACGAGAGCCCGGCCAGCACGGCGGTCACCGCGACCGCCGTGCGCGGCCGGGCTTTCGCCATCGCGGCGGCCGCCGGCAGCAGCAGCGGGAACGCCGGCAGCAGGAACCGCGGCTTGGACTCGAAGTAGCCGGCCCCGCCCAGCGTGATCACCAGCAGCACCGCGGTGTACACGAGCAGCGGCAGCGGCGGCCGCTCCAGCAGCAGCCGCCCCGCCAGCAGCAGCGCCACGCCCAGCACGGCGGCCGACACGGTGGTGGCGAGCGGCACCGGTTCGCCGGTCAGCACCCGCCAGACGGTGATCCGCGTGGCCCGGCCCCAGTCGAAGCGGGACCCCCAGTGCTGCTGCACGGTGAAGTATCCGCCCGGATCCCCCCTGCGCACCCCGACGGCGGCGACGTACGCCAGCCAGCCCGCCGGGGCCAGCAGCCCGGCCGCCCACACCCCGGGCCCCCGCGAGCGCCGTACGAGCACGGCGTGCAGGGCGGTGACCGACACGGCCGCGGCCACGGCGATCCCGGTCGGCCGGGTCAGTCCGGCGGCCACGGCCAGGCCCGCCGCCCACATCCACCGGCCGCGCAGCAGCGCGTACAGCGACCAGGCGGCCAGCGCGACGAGCAGCGGCTCGGTGTAGGCGAGCGAGAGCACCACCGCGTGCGGCACCACCGCCCACAGGGCGACGAGCAGGACCCCGACGCGCCGCCCGGCCACCAGCTCGCCGACCCGGTACACCCCGACCGCGGCCACCGCGGCCGCCGTCCAGGCCACGACCAGCGCGCCCCACTCGCCCCCGCCGGCCAGCCGCACCAGCACCGGGTAGAGCGGGAAGAAGGCGTAGTCGCTCTGCACCAGCCCGGTGACGGGACCCGGCCACATCTGCGTCCTGCCGTAGCCGTGCCGGGCGATGGCCAGGTACCAGACGGAGTCCCACGAGTGCCCCAGCACCCGCACCGGGCTGCGCCCGGCCCACCACGCCGCGGCGGCGACCACCAGGGCCCCGATACCGCGGACGGCGGTGAACACCCCGAGCGCGACCGCGGCCGCGGGCAGGCCGGCGGTCCGGAGGTCCTGCGGCCGCACGGGAACCGGCGTACTGTCCGTCGCCGTCATGGACCCCGTCTCTCGCGAAGCTGGGACTGGTGAGTGGAACCCCCCGATGATGGGAAGAACCTCGCCCCCGGACAAGACCGCGTGCGGCCGTCCGCCGGAAACCCGCACTGAAGCTTCGGTGAAGACGCGGGGGGACGCCGGCCCCTGCGCCGCGTGCGCGCCTACGCCCCCGCGAGCCGGCCGAGGCGGGCCACGGCCTCCTCCAGCACCTCGGTGCGCTTGCAGAAGGCCCAGCGGACCTGGGCGGCACCGGCGGCCTGGTCGTCGTAGAAGACCTGGTTCGGGATGGCGACCACGCCGCACCGCTCCGGCAGCGACCGGCAGAAAGCGAGCCCGTCCTTCTCACCCAGAGGGGTGATGTCGGTGGTGATGAAGTACGTGCCCTGCGGGCGGTACACCTCGAAGCCGGCCGCCGCGAGCCCGTCGGCGAGCAGGTCCCGCTTGGCGGCCAGGTCGGCGCGGAAGTCCGCGTAGTAGCTGTCGGGCAGGTCCAGGGCCTCGGCGATCGCGTACTGGAACGGGCCCGAGGAGACGTACGTCAGGAACTGCTTCGCCGAGCGGACCGCCGCGACCAGCTCCGGCGCGGCCGTGATCCAGCCGACCTTCCAGCCGGTGAACGAGAAGGTCTTGCCGGCCGAGGAGATGGTGACCGTGCGCCCGTGCATGCCGGGCAGCGAGGCCAGCGGGGTGTGGACCCCGTCGAAGACCAGGTGCTCGTACACCTCGTCGGTGACGACCAGCAGGTCCCGCTCGACGGCCAGCTCGGCGACGGCCGCGAGCTCGGCCGGGCCCAGCACCGTGCCGGTCGGGTTGTGCGGGCTGTTCAGCAGCAGCAGCCGGGTGCGCGGGGTGACCGCGGCGCGCAGCTCGTCCAGGTCGAGGGTGAAGGAGCCGGCGTGCGGGCGCAGCGTGACGGGGACGCGGGTCGCGCCCGCCATCGCGATGCAGGCCGCGTACGAGTCGTAGTACGGCTCGAGGGCGACGACCTCGTCCCCCGGCTCCAGCAGCGCCAGCAGTGCCGCGGCGATGGCCTCGGTCGCACCGGCGGTGACCAGGACCTCGGTGTCCGGGTCGTGCTCCAGGCCGTAGAAGCGCTGCTGGTGGCGGGCGACCGCGGCGCGCAGCTCCGGGACGCCGGGGCCCGGCGGGTACTGGTTGCCCAGGCCCCCCAGGACGGCCCGGGAGGCGGCCTCGGCGATCTGCGCCGGGCCGTCGGTGTCGGGGAAGCCCTGGCCGAGGTTGATCGACCCGGTGCGGGCGGCCAGCGCCGACATCTCCGCGAAGATCGTCGTACCGAAGGACGCGAGACGGCGGTTCAACAGGGGGCGGCGGCCTGCCGCGGGTGCGCTCATGGGCCTCATCCTGCGGCGAACCTCTGGACTTGCTCAAGTGCGCTTTGGCCGGGGTGGCGCGCGGGCATCTCCCCTGCACGCGGGACGAGGGGATCCCGCTCCTCGGGGGACCGAGGCCTAGTCAAAGGGGGTCGAGGACCGTGTTCCTGGCCTTTGCCGTGGTGTTCGCCGTGTTCGCCGTTGTCGTTGCCGTCGCCGTGCGGCGCGCGGCCGACCGCAAGCGGGCCGCGAGGACCCTCTCCCTGTCCAAGCCGTCCAAGTCGCGCGGCTCCCGGCGGATCTCCGGGCGGGGCAGCTCCCACAGCTGGTGGTCGGGCGGCGGCGGTTCCGCCTGCGGCTCCTCGTCCTCCTGCGGTTCCTCGTCCTCCTGCGGTTCCTCCTCGTCCTGCGGCGGTTCGTCCTGCGGTGGCGGGGGGTGCGGCGGTTCCAGCTGACACGGGGCAGCTGGCGCCGCGTACGTCGGGCGCCCGGCGGTGCTGCATGCCGCCGGGCGCCCTCGCGTGCGGGGTCCCGGTGAACACCTGAACTGTTGAGCCCCCGCGGGGATGTAAACCCAATCAAGTTGGGTAAAAACGCTGTGAGTGCCGTGCCTTTCATGATTCCCTCGGTTGAGTAGACCAGTCCCCGGACCACCCGGGACTTCCTGTGGACCCGAGCCGGTGACCCCCCACCCGTTGAACCGACCGCTGGCGGGGTCCGGCCCCTCTCCCTCGCGCGTTTGCGGAGCCGACTCATGCTCACGACCCTCCAGACCACCTACACCGACACGCGTGCCGCCGACCTCGCCTGGGCCCTGGGTCGCGACCGCCTGCCCGCCCTGGCCGTCCTCAACCTCGAACTCGCGGGCGCCCGGGTGGAATTGCGCCTGCTCGGGGCCTCGCACCAGGTGCTCCTGGAGGAGGGCGCGGTGCTCTGCTCGGAGACGGTCGCCTGCATGCCCGGCAGCAGCACGCCACTGCCGCTCGGCGTGGCCAAGCGGATGAGCGGCTGGGAGTACGAGTTCGCCGCCCGCGTCGAAACCCTGTCGCAGGGCTCCTTCGCCGGGCGCGCCCAGGAGCTGCTCGCGCTGGTCGCCGATCACCCGAACGGATTGGCCGGAACCTTTCCCGGCAGCCCGCACGCCTTCACCGCCATGCTCGCGCAGCGCCACGAGGGCCAGGTGCGGTGGCGGACCTGGCACGCCTACCCGCAGGAAGGCCAGTTGGTGGCCACTCGTACGAGGGTCGGTGTGCGCGCGGGCGCATCGGCCGGCGCCCGGGAGCCCGCCCCGCTCTAGCGCCGCAGCCGCAAGGCGGGCGCTGCGCACGAAGCGGGTGGGGGGTGGGTGCGGGGTGCGCACGGGTTGCGCCAACTGGCGGGAGCGAAACGCCACTTGCACCCATGTGGGTGACCTGATGCAAGTGGGCGGTGACGTACGGTTCGCTGCATGATCGACCGTTCCGTCCCGCGCCGGGTGCTCCCGGCTCCGGAGCCCCGGGACGCGGCGGCCCTCCCGCCCGCCCTTCCCGTACGGCCCCGGACCGGCCGACTCCTCGTCCTGGCCACCGTCTTCGTCTGCGCCGCCTGCGGACTGGTGTACGAGCTGGAACTGCTCGCCCTCGGCTCCTACCTCATCGGGGACTCCGTCACCCAGGCCTCCGTCGTGCTGTCCGTCATGGTCTTCGCCATGGGCGTCGGCTCCCTGCTCGCCAAACGCCTTCGGGGCAGGCCCGCCTTCGGATTCGCCGCCATCGAGGCCGGCCTCGCCCTGCTCGGCGGACTCTCGGCGATGGCGCTGTACGCCAGCTTCGCCTGGCTGGGCGAGTCCCGGCCCGCGCTCGTCGCGTTCTCCCTGGTGATCGGCGTACTGATCGGCGCGGAGATCCCGCTGCTCATGGTCCTCATCCAGCGGATCCGCAGGCAGGACGCCGGCGGCGCCGTCGCCGACCTCTTCGCCGCCGACTACGTGGGCGCCCTCGTCGGCGGGCTCGCCTTCCCCTTCCTGCTGCTGCCGGTGCTCGGCCAGCTCACCGGCGCCGTGCTGACCGGCACCGTCAACGCGGTCGTCGGCGCCGGACTCGTCCTGTTCCTCTTCCGCCGCGACCTCAGCCGCCGCTCCCGCTGGCTGCTGATCACCGCGAACGCCACCGTCCTCGCCGTCCTCGCCTGCGCCACCGTCCTCGCCGACGACTTCGAGCAGGTCGCCCGGCGCGCCGTCTACGGCGGCGAGGTGCGCGTCGCCGAGCAGACCGGCATACAGGAACTCGTGCTGACCGGCCCCTCCGCCGGCTCCCCCCGCTCCCTCGACCTCTTCCTCGACGGGCGGCTGCGCGTCAGCGGCTACGACGAGTACCGCTACCACGAGGCCCTGGTCCACCCCGCCATGACCGGCCCCCACCGCCGCGTCCTGGTCCTCGGCGGCGGCGACGGCCTCGCCGCCCGCGAGGTGCTGCGCTACCGCGACGTCGCCTCCGTCACCGTCGTCGAGCTCGACCCCGGCGTCGTCCGCCTCGCCCGCACCGACCCGATGCTCTCCGCGCTCAACGGCCGCGCCTACGAGGACCCCCGCCTCGGCGTCGTCACCGAGGACGCCTTCCGCTGGCTGCGCGGCCCGGCCTCCCACCGGCGCTTCGACGTGATCGTCTCCGACCTCCCCGACCCGGGCATCACCCCGAGCACGAAGCTGTACTCCCAGGAGTTCTACGGGCTCGCCGCGCGCGCCCTCGCCCCCGGCGGGCGGCTCGCCGTGCACGCCGGCCCGCTCACCACCCGCCCCCGCACCTACTGGACCGTCGAAGCCACCCTGCGCGCCGCCGGCCTGCGCACCGCGCCCTACAGCGCGGGCGGGCGGCTCTCCGGCTTCGCCGCCGGGCCCGACCGCAGCCCCGGGGTCAGCGACGCACCGCCGCAGGACTGGGGCTTCGTCCTGGCCGGCCGCGGGCGGGCCCCGGAGCTGCGCGTCGACCGCGACACGCCGGGCGCGCCCGGCCTGCGCTCGCTGTCCACGCAGTCCCTGCGGGACGCGGCCCGCGACGCCGAGCGGAACCGGGTGGCGGGGCTGCCGCCGTCGACGCTGCCGCACCCGCGCTACAGCTGAGGGCGATCGCCGCCTTCCTGCGGCGATTCCCGAGGGCGCTTCCCGGGCGCGCTTCCTGGGGGCGCTTGGGGGCGATTCGTGCGATTGCCCGGTCCTTCGGCATTCGGGTTGTGCCGGACCGGGTACGGGAGGGGGTCGCCTCGGTAGGCTCGAGCGCATGGAGCATCAGGTTTTCGTCCCGGTACAGGCCGACAGCCTCCGCGCCGTGCTGCGCGACCCCGCCCGGGTGGCCCGTTGCGTCCCCGGGCTCCAGCAGGACGCGGGCACGGACGCGGGCACGGACGCCGGATCCGGCTCCGTGGCGGGCCGGCTGAAACTGCGGGTCGGCGGCAACACCGTCACCTACCGCGGCGGCCTGTCCGTCACCGAGCAGGACCCGGACCACTTCGCAGTCGCCGGCGAGGGCACCGAGATCCGGGGCAGCGGGACGGTCACCCTGACGGTCGCGCTCCGGCTCACCCCGACCGAGGGCGGCACCACCCTGGACCTCACCGCCCACGGCACCGCCGGCGGGCGCACCGCCGGCCTCGCGCCCGAGGCCGTGGAGGGCGCCGTACAGCGGCTGCTGGAACGGGCCGCGGGCCTGCTCGCCGCCCAGGCGGCCGGGCGGACCGAGGCCGAAGCGGGGGATCCAGGGGACACGGAGGAGGCCGGGGATGCGGGTGACGGAGGGCCTGCCCGGGCCTCCGTGTTCGACACCGAGGTCCCCCCGCCCTCCCTGGAACCGTCCCGGGACCCCGGCCAGGACCCCTCCGGGGAGCCCGCGCTCGACCCCTTCCTGGACGGCGACTTCGGCGACATCTCCGACTTCACCGACCTCGGGGACCTGGACCGCCTGCGCGAGATCGAGGCCTACACCTCCGGCGCCGCGCAGCCCCCGGCCGAGGCCGCCCACGCCCGCCGCACCATGATCGGCCGCAGTGCCGAGGAGGTCGACCACGCACCCCCGCGCGGCCGCTACGCCCCCGTGCCCGCGCCCGCCACCACCACCGGCGGCGCCGGGCTGCGCTGGATCGCCCCGGCCGCCGCCTTCGCCCTGGCCTCGGCGGTCGTCCTCGGCCGGGCCCTGCGCCGCCGCCGCTGACCCTCGTTAGGCTCGGCGGCATGAGTACGCAACTGAGCGCCGGCGGCGCCGAGGTGACGGTCGACCAGGAGGACGGCTGCCGGATCAGCAGCCTGCGCATCGACGGGACGGAAGTGCTGCGCCAAGGCCCCCGGTACGGGTGCTTCCCCATGGTGCCGTGGTGCGGGCGCACCGCGTACGGCGAGTTCCGCGACGGGGCCGCCGTGCACCGGCTGCCGATCAACCAGCCGCCGCACGCCATCCACGGCTTCGGCCGCGACCACCCGTGGCGCCGGGCCCGCGCCACCGACACCGAGGCGGCCTTCACGTACGACCTCGCCGAGCCGTGGCCGTACCCCGGCCGGGTCACCCAGACCTTCGAGCTGTCCGCGGAGAGCCTGACCGTGACCATGGGGGTGGAGACGTACGGCGACTCCTTCCCGGCCCAGGCCGGCTGGCACCCCTGGTTCCTGCGCAACCTCGGCGCCGGCGGCGAGGACGTACGCCTCGACTTCGCCCCCGCCTGGCAGGAGGAGCGCGGCGACGACCACATGCCCACCGGCAAGCGCATCGACCCGCAGCCCGGCCCCTGGGACGACTGCTTCGGCATGCCGTACGGCGTCGAGGCGACCCTCACCTGGCCCGGCGAGCTGGAGCTGAAGGTCACCAGCCGGGCCGAGTGGGTCGTCGTCTACGACGAGCAGCCCGAGGCCGTGTGCGTGGAGCCGCAGTCCGGCCCGCCGAACGGGCTGAACACCCTGCCCCGGCTGGTCACGCCCGTGGACCCGCTGGAGGTCGCGATGACGTGGACGTGGCGCCGACTGGGCTGAGGCGGGCGGGGTGGCGCAGGTGGCATGGCGCAGGTGGCATGGCATGGCCCCTGCCCCCGCGCAACTAAGCTCGGGAGCATGACTGACGTACGCGATGCGCTTCTGCAGCAGATCAAGGACAAGGCCGTCGTGCACGGCAAGGTGATCCTCTCCTCCGGCAAGGAGGCCGACTACTACATCGACCTCCGCCGGATCACCCTCGACGGAGAGGCGGCCCCCCTGGTCGGCCAGGTCATGCTCGACCTCACCGCCGACCTCGACTACGACTGCGTCGGCGGCCTGACCCTCGGCGCCGACCCGGTCGCCACCTCGATGCTGCACGCCTCCGCCGCGCGCGGCAGCCGCCTGGACGCCTTCGTCGTCCGCAAGGCGCAGAAGGCCCACGGCATGCAGCGCCGCATCGAGGGCACCGACGTCAAGGGCAAGCGCTGCCTGGTCGTCGAGGACACCTCCACCACCGGTGGCTCCCCGCTGACCGCCGTCGAGGCCGTCCGCGAGGCGGGCGGCGAGGTCGTCGCCGTCGCCACCATCGTGGACCGCGGCGCCTCCGACGCCATTGCCGAGGCGGGTCTGCCGTACCTGACCGGCTACCAGCTGTCGGACCTCGGCCTGGCCTGAGCGGGCTCCGGCTCCGGCTCCGGGCCGCCCGTTCCGCATTCCGGAACGGGCCCGGGGCCGGGCGGCACGGGTGCGGGACCCTTGAAACAACCGCTGACCTGCTCTTTCACCCTCCGGTGGCGCAGATTCCGGAATTCGCCCCTCCCGGCACGGGTCGAGGGTCGTGCGGAGTCTGGAAAGATAGGCGCGACGGTTACGTCGCCCCCAGGTCAGGGTTCAATCGCACACTCCCCGCACATCCAAGGAGCGGACAGATGCCCATCGCAACCCCCGAGGTCTACAACCAGATGCTCGACCGGGCGAAGGCAGGCAAGTTCGCCTACCCGGCCATCAACGTGACCTCGAGCCAGACCCTGCACGCTGCCCTGCGCGGCTTCGCGGAGGCCGAGAGCGACGGCATCATCCAGATCTCCACGGGTGGCGCCGAGTTCCTGGGCGGCCAGTACAGCAAGGACATGGTCACGGGCGCGGTCGCCCTGGCCGAGTTCGCGCACGTCGTCGCCGCCAAGTACGACATCACCGTGGCGCTGCACACCGACCACTGCCCCAAGGACAAGCTGGACGGCTACGTCCGCCCGCTGCTCGACATCTCCGCCGAGCGCGTGGCCAAGGGCCTGAACCCGCTCTTCCAGTCGCACATGTGGGACGGCTCCGCCGAGACCCTGGCCGACAACCTGGCCATCGGCCAGGAGCTCCTCGCCAAGGCCGCCGCCGCCAAGATCATCCTCGAGGTCGAGATCACCCCGACCGGCGGCGAGGAGGACGGCGTCAGCCACGAGATCAACGACGAGCTGTACACCACCGTCGAGGACGCGATCCGCACCGCCGAGGCCCTCGGCCTGGGCGAGAAGGGCCGCTACCTGCTGGCCGCCTCCTTCGGCAACGTGCACGGCGTCTACAAGCCGGGCAACGTCGTCCTGCGCCCGGAGCTCCTCAAGGACCTCCAGCAGGGCGTCGGCGAGAAGTACGGCAAGACGAACCCGTTCGACTTCGTCTTCCACGGCGGCTCCGGCTCCACCGAGCAGGAGATCGCCACCGCGCTGGAGAACGGCGTCGTGAAGATGAACCTCGACACCGACACCCAGTACGCCTTCACGCGCCCCGTCGCGGACCACATGTTCCGCAACTACGACGGCGTCCTGAAGGTCGACGGCGAGGTCGGCAAGAAGAACACCTACGACCCGCGCACCTGGGGCAAGCTGGCCGAGGCGAGCATGGCCCAGCGCGTCACCGAGGCCTGCGCCAACCTCCGCTCGACGGGCACGAAGCTGAAGTAGTCCCCGCACGCCACGAAGGAAGGGCCCCGCACGCCACCCGGCGCACGGGGCCCTTCCCCATCCCCACCGCGCCGGCAACTTTCAGCCCCGCCGGCGTGTGAGGCGCGGGGTCCGGGGCGGAGCCCCGAGTCTTTCAGCCGCGCCGGCAACTTTCAGCCGCGCCGGCGTGTGAGGCGAACGGGGTCCGGGGCGGAGCCCCGGGATACGGAGAGAGGGCGGGGCGGGGAGAAGGCCCGCGCAGCGGCAACGGTCACCGAGCCCCGGTCAGCGAGGCAGCCGCACGACCCCGCACGGCCCGCCGCGCCCCCAACCGCCCCGCCAGCGGGACCGCCACCGCCGCCGCGCCGGGAACCGGGGCAGCCCCCGGCACCGCCACCGAGCCCGGGGCGCAGCCCCAGCCCCCCGCATCCCCACCCCCGAGACACCGAACGGCATGGGCCACCGAAGCCAACGTCACATGCCGATGCCACCCGGCCAGCGACCGCCCCGAAAAGTCCCGCAGCCCCACGTCCTGCCCACTCACCGCAGACGCCGCCGAAACCCGCAGCGCCGTCTTCGTCATCCGCACCAGCACCCCGGGATCCGTCCGCACCATGTCGGTCACCCACAGCTGCGTCGGCAGCCGCCGAGCCGCCTCCCACTCCCCGAACAGCAGCACCTCGCGCCGCCGCCCCGGCGCCGGATCCGGCACCATCACCCGCACGGCCGCGACCAGCGAGGTCCGCCGCGCCCCGGGCACCGCCGGGTCGGGCCACTCCACCGGCATCCGCAGCCCCCGCACGTTCTGCAGGATGTCCCGCGCGGCCAGCGTCCCGGCGCCGAAGCCGGGGAGCCGCGGGTCGGTCACCAGCAGCCGGGCCTCGGGGCTGATCCGCCCCACCACGGGCACCCGCGCCTCCGCGAACCGGTTCAGCGTGGCCCGGGTGGCGATGTCGCGGATGTCCAGGACCACGGGCCGGGTGGGCATGCCGGCCTCCCGCACCGAGTTCAGCACACCGGTGACCGCGCAGGTCTCGTACGACTCGTGCGTCTCGTCCGACCCGTGTGACCCGTGCGACCCGTTCGTCTCGTACGACTCCTCCTCGAGGAACAGCCGCCACCCCACCGGCGTGACCACCGACGCGGAGGTGTACCAGACCCCGAACGCCTGCTGCCCGCGGAACATCTGCCCCCGGTGCGGGTCGAAGCGGTGGCCGGCCCCGACCGAGTGCTCCCCGCCCTTCGGTATCGCCATCGGCTGCGCCACCCAGGCGTTCAGCGGCGCCGACTGGCCGAGGTACTGCGACAGCGCGGTCCGGATGGGCTGCCAGTCCCAGGTCGACGCGGCGATGAAGTGGTGCAGGCTCTGCTCGACCGCGGCGGCGGAACCGCTGCCGTCACCGCCGTCGGCGGCCCCGCTGAGGTGGTGGGCGATGTTGCGGATCGACTTGCGGCCCTCGGTCGCGAGCAGCCCGCGTACGTACTGGCGGCCGCGTTCGCGCTGGTCCTTGCGCCGCAGGGAGGTGAACACCGCCGAGCACAGCTCCTCGACCGCACCGTCGAGATCGGCGCCGACACCCGGCACGACGTCACCGGAGGCGGCGCGGACGGCGGCCGCGCCGGTCATGGCGCTCGTCATGGAGGTGGCTGCCCGGCGAGTGGCGGCGGTGGCGGTGGCAGTAGCGGTGGCGGTGGCGGTGGCGGTAGCGGTGTTCACGACTTCCCCCTTCGTCGATGGCCCTCCTACGGTCCGTCGGAGCCCCCTCCCGGGGGGAGGTGCGCCGGGCACACGGCTGGGCCGCCCGGTGGTGGGGCGCCCACCACCCCCGACCCGCGGGCCGCCCGGCGGTGGCTGGACCACCGCCGGGCTCCCCGGCCGGGGTGGTGGGGGCGTACGCATACGACACCGCGCCCGGGGCGTACGCATACGACACCGCGCCCGCTTCGGCGCCCGATACCCCAGACTTGATCCATGTCCATTCACCAGAACCTGCTCGGGGGCCCCGCCCCCACCCACCTCCCCGACGAGCCGGGCCGCGAGGCCATCGCCGCCGGCACGCCCGCCGTCGAGGTGGCCGCCGCGCACCCGACCTCGTCCCTCGCCTGGGCGGTCCTGTCCGACGAGGCGTTCGCCGCCGGCCGCCCGGTCGAGTCGTACGCGTACGCCCGCACGGGCTACCACCGCGGCCTCGACGCCCTGCGCCGCGCGGGCTGGAAGGGCCACGGCCCGGTGCCGTGGGAGCACGAGCCGAACCGCGGCTTCCTGCGCGCCCTGTACGCCCTGGCCCGTGCGGCCGAGGCGATCGGCGAGAAGGACGAGTACGAGCGCTGCACGACGTTCCTGCGCGACTCCTCGGAGACGGCGGCGCAGACGCTGGGGGCCTGACCGGGGCGGCTCGGCCCTGACCCGACGGCCCCGACGGGCCCGCCGGGTCAGGGCTTCCGCGGCCCGGCCGTGTCCGAAAAGTGTCTGTGAGCCCGGTCACGCATCATTGGAGGCGGCCCGGGAAGCAGTCCTATGATGCGGGCAGGGGACCGGGGCTCCACATACCCATTCGGAAGGAGCGGACCGCTACCCGGAAGCACGTGTCGAGGAGACAGCGATGTCTAACACCCTTGATGCCTCCGGAGCCGGTTCGGACACCCCGAACCTCGACTTCGACGGCACGACCCCGTACGAGGACTACGTCCAGGCGGACGTCCTCACCCACCTCCAGCACCCCCGCTCGGACGATCCCGGTGAGATGGTCTTCCTGGTCACGACCCAGGTCATGGAGCTGTGGTTCACCGTCATCGTCCACGAGTGGGAGACCGCCGCGAAGGCGCTCCGCGAGGACCGCGTCCCCGTGGCGATGGATGCGCTGAAACGATCCCTCCGTGAGCTGGAGGCCCTCAACGCCTCCTGGCGCCCGCTCGCCCAGCTCACCCCGGGCCAGTTCAACTCGTACCGCGCCGCCCTCGGCGAGGGCTCCGGTTTCCAGTCGGCGATGTACCGCCGGATGGAGTTCCTGCTCGGCGAGAAGTCCGCCTCCATGCTCGTCCCGCACCGCGGTGCGCCGCGCGTGCACGCGGAGCTGGAGAAGGCCCTGCAGGAGCCCAGCCTCTACGACGAGGTGCTGCGGCTGCTCGCGCGCCGCGGCCTGCCGGTGCCGCCGTCCGTCCTCGACCGCGACCTGTCCCAGCGGTACGAGGCCTCCGCCGAGGTCGAGGCCGTCTGGACCGGCCTGTACGAGGACCCGGAGCTGCACCCCGACCTGCACCGGCTGGGCGAGGTCCTGACGGACGTGGCCGAGCTGGTCTGGCGCTGGCGCAACGACCACCTGGTCGCCACGCGCCGCGCGATGGGCGCGAAGACGGGGACGGGCGGCTCGGCCGGGGTGACCTGGCTGGAGAAGCGGGCCTCGAAGAACGTGTTCCCCGAGCTGTGGACGGCGCGCAGCCATGTCTGAGCCGACGCAGAACCGTTCAGCCTCGCCGGCGTTTGAGGCGCGGGGGTCTGGGGGCAGCGCCCCCAGCAGCGGCGCCGCACAGGCGGGGCCCGGGGCGCAGCCCCGGTTTCGGGAAGGGGCGGGTAGGGGAACAGCCCCGCAGGGCCCGAACCCGAACCCGGATCTGGATCTGGCCGCCCGGGCCGCAGCCATGGACTCCGCCGACGAGCTCGGCAAGCTGCGCGAGCGCTTCGCCCTCCCCGACGGAGTCGTCTACCTCGACGGCAACTCCCTCGGCGCCCTTCCCGTGGGCGTCGCGGAGCGCGTCGCCCAGGTCGTCACCCAGGAGTGGGGCACCGACCTGATCCGCTCCTGGAGCTCCGGCAGCTGGTGGACCGCGCCCGAGCGGATCGGCGACCGGATCGCACCGCTCGTCGGTGCGGCGCCGGGGCAGGTCGTCGTAGGCGACTCGACCAGCGTCAACCTGTTCAAGGCGCTGGTGGGGGGTGCTCGGCTGGCCGCTGGGTCGGCCGGGTCGGCCGGGTCCGCTGGGTCGGCTGCGTCCGCCCGCACCGAGATGCTGGTCGACGCCTCCACCTTTCCGACCGACGGGTACATAGCCGAGTCCGCGGCCCGGATGACCGGTCTGACCGTGGTTCCGGTGGATCCGTCCGAGGCGGCTGCGGTGCTCGCCGCGCGGGGCGAGAGCGTCGCCGTGGTGCTGCTCAACCACGTCGACTACCGCACCGGCCGGCTGCACGACCTGCCCGGCCTCACGCGGGCCGCGCACGCCGCCGGCGCCGTGGTGGTGTGGGACCTGTGCCACTCGGCCGGTGCCCTGCCCGTCGGCCTCGACGAGAACGGCGTCGACCTCGCGGTCGGCTGCACGTACAAGTACCTCAACGGCGGCCCGGGTTCGCCGGCGTACCTCTACATCGCCGAGCGGCACCAGGCGGCCTTCGACTCGCCGCTGCCCGGCTGGAACGGGCACGCGGATCCGTTTGCCATGACCTCCGAGTACACGCCTTCGGTGCAGGGTGCCGTACGGGGCCGGGTCGGCACGCCGGACATCCTGTCCATGCTGGCCTTGGAGGCGGCGCTGGACGCCTGGGACGGGGTCGACGTCGGGGCGGTGCGGGCCAAGTCGCTTGCGCTGACCGACTTCTTCCTGGAGTGCGTGGCCGCGTACGTGCCGGAGGGGAAGGTCGAGTCCGTCACCCCGGTGGAGCACGAGCGGCGGGGGAGTCAGGTCTCGCTGCGGTGCGAGAACGCGCGTGAGGTGATGGACCGGCTGATCGGGGCCGGTGTCATCGGGGACTTCCGTGCTCCGGACGTGCTCCGGTTCGGCTTCACGCCGCTGTACGTCGGCTTCGCCGATGCGGAGCGGGCGGCGCGGACGTTGGGTCACATCTTCGGGTGACGTTCGGGTGACCTACGGGTGGGGCTGTGGCGAAACGTCACGGCTAGGGGCGGGCAGGGTGTGATCCCTGCCCGCCGCCATCCGTTTCCATGCCTGGACTTGTGGTGTGCAAGGGCCCCCAGGGACAGGCGGGTTCCGGCCTGATACGGTCCCGCTCTGCCGGATCACCGGAATACCGGACCACCGGAACACCAGTGCCAGACGTGCCATGCGTTACCGAGAGGTTGAGCCGATGACGGACCCCGCAGTCGAACGGGACGCCGCCGAGGCGGCCTCGGCCTTCTCCCACCCGCCGGTCGCGCCGGATGCGACTGCTGCGTACGGGGATCATCCGGATCATGTGATCGATTTTTATTCGCCTCGGGGTGAGGCGTCTTCTTCGGCTGCCTCTGCTGCTTCTGCTGCTTCCGCGCCGTTGGTGGTGTTGCTCCACGGGGGTGCTTGGCGGGCTCCGTACGACCGGCTGCATGTGTCGCCGTTGGCTGATTTTCTGGCTCGGTGTGGGTTTGCCGTGGCCAGCGTCGAGTATCGGCGGGGGAGTTCGGGGTCGGTGCCTCATCAGGGTGCTGGTGCGGGTGGGCCTGTTGCGGGGCGGTGGCCCGAGACGTTCGATGATGTTGCGGCTGCGATGGATGCATTGCCTGAGCTCGCTGCTTCCGCGGTTCCGGCCGCTGATCCCCGGCGTACCGTGATCACCGGTCATTCGGCCGGTGGGCACCTCGCTCTGTGGGCCGCCGCCCGGCACGTGCTGCCGGCTGGTTCCCCGGCCGGGTGGAAGCTGCCTTCCCCGCCGCTGCTGCGCGGCGTGGTGGCGCTGGCCCCCATCTCGGACTTCGAGGTGGCTGAGGAGCTCGGGGTGTGCGGAGGGGCCTCCGCGCAGCTGCTGGGCGGCGAGGCGCACTGGGCGGAGCGGGTGGCGTACGCGGATCCGGCGGCGTTGGTTCCGACGGGGATCGCGACCACGATCGTGCACGGGCGGGAGGACATCGTCGTGCCGAGTGCGGTGGCCGAGTCGTACGTGGCTGCGGCAGCCAAGGCCGGGGAGACGGTCGGGCTGACGCTGCTCGACGGGGTCGGTCACTTCCCGCTGATCGATCCGGCCGCGGACGCCTGTGCGGTGGTGGCCGAGGAGATCTCGCAGCTGGCTTGGTAGAGGCCGGCTGCGCGGTAGAGGAGCAGTGCGTGCACGAACCGGTCCTCGGTGGTTGGCGGGCAACGCCAGGCCAGGGGCCACGATCCGTCCAGGGCGGGGATGGGGAGGTAGGTCGTGCGGCGGGGGCCTGAGGTGAGGCGGGTGAATCCGGGCGGCCAGACGCGGTAGGCGGCGCTGCCGACCGGGACGAGGAAGTAGACCGGGCGCCGGCCGTTGGCTTGAGTGATGATCGGACCGGGGTCACCGCCTGTGAGCGTCGCTAGGAGATCGGCGAGCTTCCGTCCCATGTCACCGTCCACGCGTACGGCGTCAAATAGCACTCCTGCCTTGCGAATTCCGATGCCGGTGGCCGGAATCCAGCTCGGGGGGCGGGAGTTGGGCGTGCTGGTGGGGTGACTTTCTGTGTTCATGGGTCCAGGGTGGGGGGTGCGGTCTACGGTTTTCTAGGGCTCGGACTCAAGAGTCCGGAACGGTAGAAACTCGGCCTGCGCTGGTAGAGCCTGGTTGAGTCCGGTTGAGTGGGGGTGCACTCCATGGCCAAGGCCGCCAATAAGCAGACGGCGAGTGCGGTAGCTCGTCTGGTTTCCCTGATGGCAAGGGCCTTCAGGGAACGGGAGAAGCTGACCCAGAAGGAGCTGGGCAGCATGCTGGGGTACTCGGCGGCAGCCGTCAGCGCGGTGGAGACATGCGCGCAGCCAGCGAGCGACGAGATGCTGGTTGGGCTGGAGGCAGCGATCGGCGGCGGGCTTGGTTTGTTCGAAGCGGCACGGGACCTGGTGCGGCTGGACAAGTTCCCCGAGCACTTTCAGGACTTCTTCGTTCTCGAACAGCAGGCGCAGATTCTCTACTTGTTCGAGACTCGTGTGATGAACGGATTGTTCCAGACGGAGGACTATGCGCGAGCGCTGTTTGCGGGTGGGTTTCCGGTTCTCTCGGAGCAACGTATCGAGGAGTTGCTGGAAGGGCGCATGGCGCGTAAGGCTCTCTTCGATCGGGACCCCATGCCGCTCATCGAGTTCATCGTCGACGAGTCTGTGCTCATGCGGCCCATCGGAAGTAAGGCCATCATGCGAGCCCAATTCGGGCATCTGGCGCAACTGGCGCGAAGGCGCAACGTCACCGTTCAGGTGCTCCCCCTCGACTGCGGGTTGACGGGTGAGCATGCTGGGACGAGTGGCGGGCTGACGCTGGTCGAGACCCCGCAACAACAGCGCGTCGTGTACATGGAGCAGCAGGACGAAAGTCTGCTGATCAGCGATCCGGGGAAGGTAAACCTCTACTCCCAGCGGTATGCGAAGATCCGGGCGCAGGCCCTGGGGCCACGTGAATCCCTGGCCCTCATCGAGAAGTTGGCGGGAGAGCAGAAGTGAGCGCGAACACCATGCGGTGGATCAAGTCGAGCTACAGCGACTCCAGTGGTGGCAACTGTGTCGAGGTGACGCACAGCTGGCGCAAGTCAAGCTACAGCGATGCCAGCGGTGGCCAGTGCGTCGAGGTAGCCGCCTGCCCGCACGCCGTGCACATCCGGGACTCCAAGGACCTCGGCGGTCCGACCTTTGCGGTGGCCCCCGCGGCCTGGGCTGACTTTGCCGCCTGGGCGGCCCGCTGAGCCGTAGACGCCGGCTCGGCATCAGAGAAGTACCCCCTCCCCCGGGGGCCCGGTCAGTCCGAGTGTCATTCCGGCGCGGCGGCCGGCCTCAAGGGCGCTTCCTCCGGTCGCGTCGCTGCGCGATGGCCTTCGGCCACCCTTGACCCCGACCACCACCCCGGAACGCCACAGACTGTCCGGGCCCCCGGGGGAGGGGGGAGGGACGGGCAGGGCGACAGACCGGCCGTGCCTGGTGTCCGCGCCTCCCTCGCCGTCCGTGCTCGCTCCCGGCGCGTCGAATCGCTACGTGCTGCCCTGGTCGGGCGTCTGCGGGTCAGGGGACGAAGATGCTGCGGTTGCCGTTCGGGTGGTAGGTCTCGCCCGGGATGATCAGCCATTCGATCTGGCCCGTGCACTCGTAGTCGGACCAGACTGCGATGACGGAGTCGGTGTGGTTGGAGACCACCGGTGGGACGAAGTCGCCCAGCGGGTAGCAGCCGCTGGGTGAGTGGTGGGCGGCGCCGTCGATGATCAGGACGCCCTGGGCCGCGTAGGCGGAGCTCGGGGTGGCGAGGGCCAGGGCCGCTGCCGTTGCGCAGACTGCGAGTGCCGTCTTCATGCGACGTACGGTAGGGGATCCGTTACTTCAGGTGGTGGAGGTCTCCGACTGCGGCCAGAAGTTGCATGGGGAGCTCCTTGTCCCACTGGGCGATGGTGAGGCCGAGCCGGCGGCCGTCCGGGAGCGGCCAGGCGTGCAGGGTGGTGGCCTGCCGGCAGAGCTCGTCGAGCGGGGCGGGCGGCTCCTCGCCGTCGAAGCCGGCCTGGAGGTAGGCGAACAGGTCGACGGTGAGGGGGGTGCCCCAGCGGGGGGTGAGGGCTGTGGTCAGGGCCGCGAGGTGGGACTGCATGTCCGCTTCGGCTGCGTGCCAGGCTTGGTAGTCCTCGTCGTCCCAGAAGTCCTGGCTGGTGCGGAGGACGCGTATGGGCTCGTCGTCGGTCGGGGCGGCTTGGGCGAGCAGGGCCTCGATGGATGACAGGTGCTCCTGGAGGGGATCGGCGGTCATGGGGGCAGGGTAGGGGCGGCCGCTGACAGGAGACGCAGCTCACATTTGTGGGTGTCACATTCGGTGGGGCAGGGCCGTCATATGGGCGTAGCCATCGACTGGAGGACACCATGAACGCTCGTTTGAACGTCTTCGGCAGCCCCGTGGCCGGCAAGGCCCTGAAGCACTTCGTGTCGGCGGGCAAGGCCATCTCGGATTCGGCGCTGCCTGCTTCGACGCAGGAGCTCGTGAAGATTCGGGCCAGCCAGATCAACGGATGCGGGTTCTGCCTCGACATGCACACCAAGGACGCTGCCGCCGCCGGGGAGACCTCGGTGCGGCTCCACCTGGTGGCGGCGTGGCGGGAGGCCAACGTCTTCACCGATGCCGAGCGCGCGGCGCTGGAGCTCGCGGAGCAGGGGACGCGGATCGGTGACGGGGCCGGGGTGAGCGATGAGGCGTGGGCGAACGCCGCCAAGCACTACGACGAGGAGCAGCTTGCCGCTCTTGTTTCGCTGATCGCGCTCATCAACGCCTTCAACCGGATCAACGTCCTGGTTCAGCAGCCCGCGGGCGACTACCAGCCCGGGCAGTTCGGCTGATCGGTGGTTGGGTCCCGGGCCGCCGGGCCCGACTAGCGGGCCGCGCGGCAGGCGCCGCTTGCGTCGTTCGCGGAGACGCCGGCCTGCTGGAGGCTCGCGACGCAGCTGGTCTGGTTGCCGATGGAGCCCTGGTAGCAGGCCTGGGCGGCGCCGGACGTGGACTGCTTGCCGTGTGACGCGAGGTACTGCTGGCAGTCCTGGACGCTGGCGGACGCGGCCGGGGCGGCGAAGGCGGCACCGGCGAGGACCAGGGCGGCGAGGATGCTGGGGACCGACGGACGCATGCTGATGCACCTGCTCTCTCGGGCGGTCACGCGATCCGCGAGCGTGCCGGACCGCGGGCGGGGGGCGGCGCGGAGCGGGCACTCCGGGGGTGACCGGCTCGACGCATCGGTCAACCCCCGCTCTTCCGACGCTAGAACACCACACCGGCACCCGCACTCCGGTCCAGGCTCCACGGTCAGGTCATGCGCGCGTAGCGGGCATGCCGCTTTCCAGGAGCTCGACCATGCGGTGCATGACCGGAAGGGGCAGGGCCGGGTTGCACGAGGCGTCTCGGGCGGTCAGGGGGTCGGTCAGGAGGCGCAGCAGTACATCGGGCGGGACGGCCGGGTTGCGGGCCGCCCGGGCCCGGACGCTCCCGGCCGCGTCGTCGAGGAGCCGTAGCGCTGTCGCGGGTGCCAGCCGCGGGTCCTCTGCCACGTCGCGCCGCACCTCCTCGGCTTCGTCCCGGCTGAATGCGTCGAGCAGGGCGGGCGTCGACTCCGGGTCGGAGAGGGCGAGTCGGCGGAGCCGCGGGTTCGGGTCGGCGGCGAAGCGCAGCAGGCCCGCGCGCGGGAAGTTGGGGTGGCTGCGGGGTCGGCCGGGGAAGCCGAGGCTGCCGTCCCACCAGTGCCACACCTCCAGGAGCATGTCGGCGGGCGCGTCGTCGCAGGACTCGGCGAGGAACAGCCGCACGGTCGGGTCCTCGTCCCGGGCGAGCCGTTCGACCACGTCGGCGGGGAGGCGGGGCGCCCGGGCGACGCTGCTGCGGACGAACGGGTGGCTGGAGGCGGCGAGCCGGCGCATGGCCTCGGGGTCGTGGTGGAGGTCGGCGACCCACGGCAGGACGTGGGCGCGGCCGGCACCGGGCTCGATGTCGATCCGGATCACGGCGCGCTGGTCTTCCGTCAGATCGGGGTGGACGGCGACCGTCTCGCGTACCTCCTCGTCCTCGTCCGCGAGGAGGAGGGCGAGCGCGTCCGGGTGGAGCCGCGGGTTCCCGGCGAGCGTGCGCCGTACCTCTACGTCCTCGCCGGTGGCGAGGCGGGCGGCCCAGGCCGCTTCCAGTCGGCAGCCCTGCAGGGCTCGGGTGCGGTCCGCCTCGCCGAGAGCGGCGAAGGTGGCGGGGTCCAGGGGCGCGTCCTGGTGATGGCGCAGGAGCGCGCCGGTCCGGACACGGGGGTCGGGATCGGCGGCGAGGGCGCTGATCAGCGCGGCCTGAATCCCGGGCAGCGCGGCGGCCGCGGCCCGCACATAGGGGGAGGTGTCGGCGGCGAGGGCTCGGTGGCAGTCGGGGGTGAGTCGGACACCGGCCCGGGCCGCGTCCTCGACGAAGAGTTGCCGCCGGGCCGAGCCGGGCTCGTTCAGGAGCAGCCGGCCCCACTGCTCGGGGGCCAGCGCGGGCCGGGCCTCGGCGAGCATGCCGCGCACGGTGCGGTCCGGGTGGTCGACGGCCGCGTCCAGGACGGCCGGGGACAGGTCCCTCCGGAAGAGGAAACCGGGTTCGACGTCAAGTAGGCGGACGAGGAGGTCGTCCGGAGCCGCCGGGTTGAACCCCGGGCTCCAGCAGTGCCGTGCCAGTCCCGTCAGCGTGCCGGTCATGGCTGCTTGGGGTCGTCCAGGACGGCGTCGACTTCTATTTCGACGAGCCAGTCGGGGTCGATGAAGCGGGAGACCTCCACGAACGTGGTGACCGGGCGGATGGCTGCGAACCGTTCGCCGTGGGCCTTGGCTGCTTCCCGCCAGCGGGTCACGTCGGTGAGCATGATGCGGGTTCGGACCACGTCCTGGAGTGAGGCGCCCGCCTGGTTCAGGGCCTCTTCTGCGATGTCCAGGCAGCGGGTCGTCTGGGCGTAGACGTCGCCCACGGCCGTGGTGGTGCCGTCCGCGCCGATGGGGGCCGTGCCGGCGACCGCCACGTGTCGACCCTTGCGGACCGCTCGCGAGAAGCCGATCTGCGGCTCGAGCGGTGAGCCGGAGCTGACTGTTTTTCGGGCATCTTCCATCGCGACATGGTCGCAGAACGCCGCGGGTGTCACATGGGTGAACAGTCGTGGTGGCCTGAATGATCCTTGCTGTGCGTAGTCGGATTGGCTACAATGTGTAACCACCGGACGGACTTGAGTGGGGGGCACACATGACTCGTCCTTGGGAAGCCGACGCATCCGCATCGTTCGCTCGGCGGTTAGGCAAATCCGCGCAGGAGCTGGGCAGCAGCAAGGACGAGGACGAGTGTCCGGAGCTCTGGGAGCTCGACAACGGTGATGTGGTCGTCATCGGGCGGGATCTGACCGAGGCTTATGCGTCCCGGCTGCCGGCGGGGGTCGCCCTTGCGCCGGACGAGCGGTTGGTGGTCATCCCCGGGATCATGTTGCGCTCGGCGAAGCCGGACATTGCGGATGAGTGATCCCGGTCTGCTCTACCTCGGTGGGATGCAGGGCGACCGGCTGGGGCATGCGGAGTACAAGAGAGATTTTCGGACACGTCGTACCGCCTTGCGTGGGCGCGTGTCCTGGAAGTTCGAGCGGCAGCAGGCGTTCGAGGAGAACGACAGCAGTTGGCGGGCCCTCAAACGCGGGCAGTGGGAGGAGTCCGTCCGGCTGCTGGAGAGGGAGCGGGACGGGATCGAGAGGGCCGTTCGGTGTGACCGTGAGCGGGAGAGTCCGTTCCGCCGGGTGCGGGTGGTGGAGTGGCCGCTCAGTGCCTACGTGCAGTGGGAGCTCCACGCCTTCCGGGTGCAGGCCCGGGCGGGCAAGGAGATCCGGATCGTCGATGCGGACCGGGTGAGGGCGCTCGAAGCGGCCGGTCCTCTGCCCGAGGTGGTGGTGTTGGGCGGGCAGGTCCTCTACCGGGTGCTCTACACCGAGGCCGGGGTGCCGGACGGCGCCGTGCGGTACCGGGATCCGGAGCTGATCGCGCGGTGGGAGGGCTTCATCCGGGAGCTGTACGGCGAGGGCGAGGACGTGCTGCCCTACTTCGAGCGGCGGGTGGCGCCCCTGCCTCCTCCCGATGTCGGCAACGCCGTGTCCGGGGGGTCCGCCCGGGACCTGGTGCAGGCCGGGTCCATCAGCGGTGGCGTGCACTTCCACGGTGCTTCTGTGGAGAAGGCCTCCTCCCGGGTGCGGCCGCGGCAACTGCCGGGAAGCGTCAGGGGGTTCGTCAATCGGGTCCAGGAGTTGCGGCGGCTCGACGGGATGGCGAGCGGGGCCGTCTGCGTCATCGCCGGGACCGCCGGAGCCGGGAAGACCTCGCTCGCGCTGCATTGGGCGCATCGGGTCCAAGGCGATTTCCCCGACGGGCAGTTGTATGTGAACTTGCGCGGGTATGACCCTGGTGAGCCCGTGTCCGCGCAGGAGGCGCTGCAGCGGTTCCTGGCGGCGCTCGGGGTGCCTGCCGGGGCGGTGCCGGCGGATACCGATGCCGCGGCTGCCCTGTACCGGTCGATGCTGGCCGATCACCGGGTGCTGGTGGTGCTGGACAACGCGGCTTCGGTGGCTCAGGTGCGGCCCTTGTTGCCCGGCAGCCCCGGGTCGTTGGTGGTGGTGACCAGCCGGGGCCGGTTGTCCGGGCTGGCCGTGAGGGACGGTGCGGAGCGGATCACGCTCGGGGTGCTGCCCGAGGCCGAGGCGGTGCAGCTGCTGCGGAGCGTGACCGCGGGGTACCGGGCCGAGGACGACGAGGAGAAGCTGCTGGCCCTGGCCCGGTTGTGTGCGCGGCTGCCGTTGGCGCTCCGGATCGCGGCCGAGCGTGCGGCCAGCCATCCGCACATGGAGCTCGATGAGCTGATCGGTGATCTGAGGGACGAGTCGGCGTTGTGGGACGCGTTGAGTACGGGTGACGAGCAGGATGCCGAGGCCGTGCGGTCGGTGTTCGCCTGGTCGTATCGGGCGCTGGCCGTGGATGCGGCCCGGATGTTCCGGCTGCTGGGGATGCATCCGGGGCCGGAGTTCGGGCCCGGGGCGGTTGCTGCGCTCGCGGGTGTCGGTGCGAGGAGGGGCAGACAGCTCCTGGACGTGCTCGTGGGGGCGCATCTGCTGGAGCAGACGGCTCCTGAGCGGTTCGAGTTCCATGACCTGCTGCGGGCCTACGCGATGGACCAGTCGCGGCTGGAGGAGACGGCCGCCGGGCGGGCCGCGGCGCTGGAGCGGGTGCTCGACTGGTACCTGCACACGGCTGATGCGGCGCGGAAGTGGATTTCGCCGACCTCCCGGCCGCCCGAGCTGGGGGCTCCTGCGGAAGGCGTCGAGCCGCTGTCGTTCGGGGACTACGACCGGGCCGTGGACTGGGCCGAGCGGGAGCACGCCAATCTGGGCGCGGCCGTGCGGGCCGCCGAGAAGGCGGGGCTCGACCGGCACGCCTGGCACCTGGCGGCGCTGTTCCGGAGTGCGCAGGCTCCGTCCGCGCCGGTCGGGGACTGGGTCGCAGCCGGTGAGATCGGGCTGCGGGCCGTGCGGCGGCTGGGCGAGCAGGAAGGTGAGGCTGCGTTGCTGGAGAGCCTCGGCTTCGCCTACCGCAGGCTGAACCGGCTCACCGACAGCATGGACCTGCACCGGGAGTCACTGCGGATCCGGCAGGCGCTCGGAGCGCGCAGGGGAGAGGCTTCGGCCCTCAACGCGCTGGGTCTGGTGCTGCTGCAGAGGCGGCAGCTGGACGAGGCCGAGGAGCGGTTCGAGCAGGTCATCGAGATTTCGCGCGAGTTGGGCGAGGAGCACGGGGAAGCAGTGGCCTGGGGGAACCTCGCCACCGTGCACCTGGAGGCGGGCCGGCTGGCCGAGGCCGAGCGGGGCATCGGGCTGGCGCTCGGCGTGCACCGGCGCCGGGGCAGCAAGCGCAGTGCGGGCAATGTGCTGCAGCTGCAGAGCACGCTGCACCTGGAGCGTGGCGAGGTGACGCGGGCCAGGGAGGTCGCGCAGGAGGCGATGGACATCGCGTGGGAGCTGCGCGATGCGGTGCTGGAGGGGTACTGGCTGCTGGCCCTCGGGGCGGCGCAGCACGCGCAGGAGGAGCTGGCGCAGGCCCTGGAGTCGTACCAGCGGTCCGCCGTGATCCAGCGGAGGCTGGGCGACCGCAGCCGGGAGGCGCGCGCCTGGCAGGGTGCCGGCAGCGTCTACCGGAGCCTCGGCCGCCGCGCCGAGGCCGCGGGCTTCCACCGCCGGGCGGCGGCGGTGCACCGGGAGCTCGGGGACGGCTGGCAGCAGGCCCGGGCCCTGGACGGCCTGGCCGCGGCGCTGTCGCCGGAGGATGCCGAGCAGGCCCGGGAGCACTGGCGGGATGCGGCGCGGCTGCTCGGCTCGTACGACGATGCCCGGGCCGTCGGGCTGAGGGAGCGCATCGAGCAGCGGCTGGCCGGCGGCTGAGCCGGCCGGACCCGTCCCGCGGGCTGCCGCGGGACGGGTCCCTCCGGCTGTCAGACCAGGTCGGTCGTGGCGGCGAGGCGGGCGGCGAACTTCGCGAGGCGCTCGCCCTGGTAGCGGGCCGCGGCCAGGGTCTCCTCGGTCACCTCACCGCTGCTGCCGGGGTGGGAGGTGCCGTACGGGTTGCCGCCGGCGCTGAAGATCGCCGGGTTGGTGAAGCCGGGGGCGACGATGACCGAGCCCCAGTGGTGGAAGGTGTTGTAGAGGGCGAGCAGCGTGGACTCGTTGCCGCCGTGGGCGTTGTGCGCGCTGGTGAAACCGGTGGCCGGCTTGTCGGCGAGGGCGCCCTTCTGCCACAGCCCGCCGGTGGTGTCGAGGAACTGCTTCAGCTGGCCCGCGATGTTGCCGTAGCGGGTCGGCGAGCCGATCGCGTAGGCGTTGGCCCAGGTCAGGTCGTCGAGCGTGGCGACCTCGACGTCCTTGGTGGCCTCGACGTGCTCGCGCCAGGCGGGGTTGGAGTCGATGGCGGCATCGGGGGCGAGCTCGGGGACCCGGCGCAGGCGGACCTCCGCGCCCGCCTTCTCGGCGCCCTCGGCGACCGCGCTCGCGAGCGCGTGGACGTTGCCGGTGGCGGAGTAGTAGATGACGGCGACCTTGGCGCTCATGGCGGACCCTCCGGTAAGTGGATTGCTATCCGGTTCGATGGTTGAAAGTTAACCGGATAGGAATCCGTTTTGCAAGGGTGTCCGGTAGCCTCGTTCCATGAGCCGCATCGAACTCCCCGTCGCGGGCCAGGCTCCGCCCGAGCGGGCGGACGCCGCGCGCAACCGGCGCAAGATCCTGGACGCGGCGGCGCAACTGGTCGCCGAGCACGGCCCGGACGCCGTCAGCATGAACGCCGTCGCGCATGCCGCGGGGATGGGCGTCGGCACCGTCTACCGGCGGTTCGGCACGGTCAGCCGGCTGCTGTACGCGCTGCTCGACGACGACGAGAAGCGGTTCCAGCAGGCCTTCCTCAGCGGGCCGCCGCCGCTGGGGCCCGAGGCGCCGCCCGAGGAGCGGCTGCGGGCGTTCCTGCACACGCAGGCCGAGCGGCTGGTCGAGCACCGCGCCGTGATGGCGGCCGCCGAGGCCGCCTCACCGGGCGCCCGCTACGACAGCGGCGCTTACCTCACCATGCACACGCACGTCACGATGCTGGTGCGGCAGACCCGGCCGCAGGCGGACGCGGCGGTCCTCGCCCACCTGCTGCTCGCCCCGTTCGCCCCCAGCCTCTTCGAGCACCTCACCGTGGACCGCGGGGTCTCGACCGACCGCATCAAGGGCGCCGTCGACGCCCTGCTCGGCATGCACGACTGACGGCTGCGACGAGGGGGATCCGGATGGCCAGGTGGGGACTGCTCGTGGAGCAGAACCTCGGCTTCGGCGGCGAGCACCGCATGTGGTCGGTGGGCGTACTGGGCCACGTGGAGGGGACGCGCGAGGAGGCCCTCGCCGAGCTCGGCCGACGGGCGCAGACCTTCGCGCCGGTCCACCCGCGGACCGTGCGCCGCCGGGTGGTCTACCGGACGGACGACGGATTCCTCGCGGTCCTCGAGGGGGCCTGGCAGGTCTTCCACTGCCGGTTCTCGGTGGCCGAGCAGGTCCACGACAGCGCGCCGCCGCCCGAGCCGAAGCCGCAGCGGGCGGCGAAGGCCGCACCGGAGCCCGCCCGGGGGCTGCGGCCGGTGATCGTGCCGCGGCGTCCGGTCGCGCCGGACGGGCCCGCGGAGGCGGATGAGGAGTGGGACGCGGGCGTCCCGGACACCCCGTCCTGGCTCGGGCGGGGCGACCTGCAGTGAGCCGAAAGGGGCGGTGCGCCGCAGCGCACCGCCCCTTTCGCGGATGTTCCGGCTCGTCCTACAGGAACGAGTTGATCTCGATCGTCTCGTCGCGGCCCGGGCCGACGCCGATGGCGGAGATCGGGGCGCCCGACATCTCCTCGAGGGCCTTCACGTACGCCTGGGCGTTCTTCGGGAGGTCCGAGAACGACTTGGCCTTGGTGATGTCCTCGGACCAGCCGGGCAGGTTCTCGTAGATCGGCTTCGCGTGGTGGAAGTCCGACTGCGAGTACGGCAGCTCCTCGACGCGCTTGCCGTCGATCTCGTACGCGACGCAGACCGGGATCTGCTCCCAGCCGGTCAGCACGTCCAGCTTGGTCAGGAAGAAGTCCGTCAGGCCGTTCACGCGGGTGGCGTAGCGGGCGATCGGGGCGTCGAACCAGCCGCAGCGGCGGTCGCGGCCGGTGGTCACGCCGCGCTCGCCGCCGATGCGGCGCAGGTCCTCGCCGTCCTGGTCGAACAGCTCGGTCGGGAACGGGCCGGCACCGACGCGGGTGGTGTAGGCCTTCAGGATGCCGATGACACGGCTGATCTTGGTCGGGCCGACGCCGGTACCGGTGCAGGCGCCGCCCGCGGTCGGGTTCGACGAGGTCACGAAGGGGTACGTGCCGTGGTCGACGTCGAGCAGGGTGCCCTGGCCGCCCTCGAACAGCACGACCTTGTCCTCGTCCAGCGCGTTGTTGAGGATCAGCGTGGTGTCGGCGACGTACGGCTTGATCTGCTCCGCGTACTGGAGCATCTCCTCGACGATCTGCGCGGCGTCGATCGCGCGGCGGTTGTACAGCTTCGCGAGGAGCTGGTTCTTGCCCTCGAGGGCCGCCTCGACCTTCTGGGTCAGGATCGACTCGTCGTACAGGTCCTGGACGCGGATGCCGATGCGGTTGATCTTGTCGGCGTACGTCGGGCCGATGCCGCGGCCGGTGGTGCCGATCTTGCGCTTGCCGAGGAAGCGCTCGCCGACCTTGTCGAGGGTGACGTTGTACGGCGTGATCAGGTGGGCGTTGCCGCTGATCAGCAGCTTGGAGGTGTCGATGCCGCGCTCGTTGAGCCCGCGCAGCTCGGAGAGGAGTACGGACGGGTCGACGACGACGCCGTTGCCGATGACCGGGGTGCATCCGGGGGAGAGGATGCCGGAGGGGAGAAGGTGCAGCGCGTACTTCTGGTCGCCTACGACGACCGTGTGGCCGGCGTTGTTGCCGCCCTGGTAGCGCACCACGTAGTCAACGGATCCACCGAGCAGGTCGGTGGCCTTTCCCTTGCCCTCGTCACCCCACTGAGCTCCGAGCAGCACAAGAGCGGGCACAGGCGTACACCTCTTCCGGATGGGGCATGTCCTGGGTCAGGGGGCGTACGACGATGTACACCGCAGGCTGAGCCGTCGGACCGGTACCCCGGAATAGACGAAGGCCCTGGCGCAATAGCGCAAGGGCCTCTTGCACAAAGATGCTACCCGAGGAAGGACCGAGGTGTCGGCTCCAGAGCCCACCATGAGCCCCGCGGGCGCGCCGGTAGGCGGCCTGCTCGTGCTCGTCGACCCGGTCGCCCGCCGTCTTGACGGCGAGTCCGTGCGGATCGCGAAGGATGTCCTGTCGGCGGGGGCGGCGGCGAAAATCTGCCTCCCGGACTCGGAAGCGGAGTTTGCGCGGGCGCTCGCCCGCCGGGGCCATCGGCGGCCGGTCATCGTGGGCGACGACCGGGCGCTGGTGCGGGCCGTCGGGCTGCTGCACCGCGAGCGCGGTCTCGCCGAGGGGGCGGTCTCGCTCATCCCGGTGGGGCAGGCGGGGTCGCTGGGGCTGGCGCGGCTGCTGGGCGTTCCCCTCTCGGCGGTGGCCGCCGCCCGGACGGTCCTCGACGGGGTCGTCGGCGTGCGGGACCTGCTCGTCGACGACAGCGACGGGGTCGTGCTCGGAGGCCTGCGGATTCCACCCGTTCGGCCGCCCGTGCCGCGGCCGGCCGGACCCTCGGTGCGCAGCGCGTACCGCTCGCTGGTGCGCACGCTGATCAGGCCGCCCGCGCCGGCGCCCGGCGGGAGCGGCGGCGGCCACCGGCTGCGGGTCGAGGCGGACGGGGTGGTGCTGGCGGACGTCGACCGGAGGGTGGAGGACGTCTCGGTGGCGCCCGCGGACGGCGGGCTGGCAGAGGTGGCGGTCCGGGTGGACGGGAGCGTGGTGCGGGTGCGGGCCGGGGTGGTCACGGTGTCGGGGGCGGACTTCCGCTACCGCGCCGACGCCGCCGTCGCCGGGCCGGTCCGCAGACGGACCTGGACCCTGCGGCCGGCGGCGTGGGGGCTCATCCTGCCGCGGTGACCTCCGCGGCCGGCCCGGTCCGCGCCGCCGCCGCTGCGCCCTCGCGCCGGACGGACGGGCGGGAGGCGACGGTGAGGGCGAGGGAGGCCGCCGCCAGGGCGGTGATCGCGAGCGTCGGCCCGGCGACCTGGGCGGCGGCGCCGGCGAGCGCCGCCCCCAGGCCCTGCCAGGTCATCCGGCCGGCCGACTCCACGCCCTGGACCTGGCCGCGGACCGGGTCGGGAGTGAGCGCGAGCAGCTGCTCCTGCAGCGGCAGCGTCGCCGCGAAGCCGGCCCCCGCGGCGAACACCGCGACCGCGGCGAGTGGCAGCGGCGGATGGAATGCGAACAGCAGGTACGGCGCGGCCATCAGCAGCCGCAGGGCGAAGGCGGCCCGGCGCCGGCCGTCGGCGGTGAGCAGCCGCCCGACGGCGAGGTCGCCGAGGAGCAGCCCGGCGGACGCGGCGGCGAGCAGGGTCCCGGCGTGGCCCGGGGCGTAGGGGATGAACAGGGCCTCGCAGCCGACGACCAGCCCGTTGGGGACCCACAGGTTTAGCAGCAGCGCCCGCCGCCCGGGGCGGGCGAGGAGCTCGGCGTTGGCGGACAGGGTGGTGCGCAGCCCGGGGCGGCGGCCCGGCCGGATCGAGCGCTCGCGCACGGTCGCCGCCACGACGGCGAGCCCGAGCCCGGTCAGGGCGGCGGCGAGGGCGAAGACCCGGTGGGGGCCGAGGCGGGCCAGCAGCAGGGCGCCGGCGGCGTAGCCGAGGACGGACATGCCGCCGGCGGTGATGTTCATCAGGGAGCGGGCGAGGGCGTACGAGGACTGCGGCAGGACCTCGGCGAGCAGGCCCATCCGGGTCCCGGTGCCCAGCGACTGGAAGAAGCCGGCCACCAGCAGCAGGCCGAACCGGGCGGTCAGGGGCAGCCCCGGCACCGCCTGGGCGGCGGCGCCGGCGAGGGCGACGCACTGGAGCAGGACCAGGGTCCGGCGGGGCCGGCTGCCGTCGGCCGCGGACATCAGGGTGAGCGCGCCGAGCACGGTGGCGAAGGCGGCCCCGTACATGCTGACGGCGGTCAGGAACGGCGAGTGGACCTGCCGGTCGACGAGCGTGCCGAGGGCGAAGCCGGACAGGGTGCTCGCGGCCACGGTCAGGGTGAGGCTCGCGTACAGGCCGGCGAACTCGCGGTTGCGGAGCAGGGCGCGGTAGCCGACGGGGGCGGGGGCGGGTGTCCTGGGTGCCGGGTTGGGGGCGGGTGTCTTCGGTGAGGGGGTGTCAGAAGGCATGAAAAAAGCCTCCGAACGCTCCCGCTGGGGGGCGCCGAAGGCAGCGGATGCAGGTTAGCAGTCGGCCGGGGCCCCAGGGCAACGGTTTCGGCGGGACTCCCGCCCGTCAGGGCAGGTCGAGGGTGGCGCGGTGGCTGCGCCAGCGGTCCATCAGGCCCAGCAGCTCCTGCTGCAGGAACTCGAAGAACGCCGCGGTCTCGGCGATGCGCGCCCCCGCCGGGGTGTCGGCGCCGAGGCCCGCCACGCCCTCGCGCAGGGTCTTCTCCCACAGGGTCAGGACCTGGTCGCGGCGGGTGAAGGTCTCGTACCAGAGCTCGTTGTGCAGGACGTACCGGTCGCGGCGGGAGCCCGGCTCGCGCTCCCGGCTGACCATGTTGACCTGCGAGAGGTACTGCACCGCGCCCGACACGGCGGCGGGGCTGATACGGAGGGCCTCGCTCAGCTCGGCGGAGGTCATCGACCCGCTGTCGCTGGCCAGCAGCTGCGCGAAGACGCGCGCGGCCATGCGCTGCATGCCCGCCTCGGTCAGCTGGGCGGCGAACCGCTCCACGAAGCGCGAGACCGCTTCGCCGTCCCGCATGCCGCCGCTGCGCGCCCCTGCCATCTCTTCCGCCACGTACCGGACTTTACGCGATTTCCTAGCTTCACAAATTTCTGAAAGCAGCGTACGTTCAGGAACATGACGAAGGCCATCAGCGTCGCCGGACTCCACAAGGCGTTCGGTCGCACCCGCGCCCTGGACGGACTCGACCTCTCGGTCTCCACCGGCGAGGTCCACGGCTTCCTCGGGCCCAACGGCGCCGGCAAGTCCACCACCATCCGGATCCTGCTCGGCCTGCTGCGCGCCGACTCCGGAACCGCCGAGCTCCTCGGCGGCGACCCGTGGACCGACGCCGTGGCGCTCCACCGCCGCACCGCCTACGTCCCCGGCGACGTCACCCTGTGGCGCAACCTCTCCGGCGGTGAGGTGATCGACCTGTACGGGCGGCTGCGCGGCGGCCTCGACCGCACGCGCCGCACCCGCCTGATCGAGCGGTTCGAGCTCGACCCCGCCAAGAAGGGGCGCACGTACTCCAAGGGCAACCGGCAGAAGGTGGCCCTCGTCGCCGCCTTCGCCTCCGACGCCGAGCTGCTCGTCCTCGACGAGCCCACCTCCGGGCTCGACCCGCTGATGGAGGAGGTCTTCCGCAGCTGCGTCGCCGAGGCCCGCGCCGCCGGCCGTACCGTCCTGCTCAGCTCGCACATCCTCAGCGAGGTCGAGGCCCTCTGCGACCGGGTCAGCATCATCCGCGCGGGCCGCACCGTGGAGACGGGCACCCTCGCCGAGCTGCGCCACCTCACCCGTACGTCGATCAGCGCCGAGCTCGCCGGCCCGCCGAACGGCCTGGCGCAGCTGCCCGGCGTCCATGACCTGCGGGTGCAGGGCAACCGGATCCGCCTGCAGGCCGACACCGACGCGCTGGACGCCGTACTGCGCTCCCTGACCGCGTCCGGTGTGCGGTCGCTGACCTCGAGCCCGCCCACCCTCGAGGAGCTCTTCCTGCGCCATTACGCGGAGGCGGGTGCAGTGCGATGAGGGACCCGTTCGCCGGAACCGCGGCCCTGCTGCGCCTGGCCCTGCGCCGCGACCGCGTCGTACTGCCGGTCTGGATCCTCGTCGTGTCCGCGACGGTGCTCAGCCTGCCCGCCGCGCTCGCCTCGGCGTACGCCACCGAGGCCGACCGGGCGCACCTGCTCGCCACCCTGCACACCAACGGCTCGCTGCGCGCCCTGTACGGGCCGGCCTTCGGCGACTCCATCGGTGCGCTGACCGCCTGGCGGGGCGGGGTCTTCGCCGGGGTGCTCGCCGGGGTCATGAGCCTGGTCGTCGTGGTCCGGCACACCCGCGAGGAGGAGGAGACGGGCCGTCAGGAGCTGCTGTCCGCGGCCATGGTGGGCCGGCGCGCGCCGCTGACCGCCGCCCTGCTCGCCGCGCTCGCCGCCAATGCGGCGGTCGCACTGCTGGTGGCGGGCGGACTGGCCGCCCGGGGCGCGGGCGGGGCGCTCGCCCTGGGCCTCGGCATCGGCGCCACCGGCATGCTCTTCGCCGGGCTCGCCGCGATCACCGCGCAGCTCACCGAGAGCGCGCGGCTCGCGAAGGGGCTCGCGGGGGCGCTGCTCGGCGCGGCCTTCGTGCTGCGCGCCGCGGGCGACGCGGGCGACGCGGGCGGTGCGGGTAGTGCGGGGGCTGCGGGCGGTGCGGGCAGCGGCTCCGGGGCGAGTGCGCTGACCTGGGCCTCGCCGCTGGGCTGGCTGGAGCACGTACGGGCCTTCGCCGGCGAACGCTGGTGGGTGCTCGGCCTGTTCGCCGCGGCGGCCGCGGTGCAGATCGCGGCGGCGTACGCGCTCGCCGGGCGCCGCGACCTCGGCTCGAGCTTCCTGCCGGCCCGGCCGGGGCCCGCGCAGGGCCGTCTCGGCAGCGCCGGAGCGCTGGCCTGGCGGCTCCAGCGGGGCAGCCTGGCCGGCTGGAGCGCCGGGTTCCTGACGGCCGGGGCGGTGTTCGGCGCGATGACGGACGGGGCCGCACAGCTGGTCAGCGACAACGACCGGACCCGCGGGATCATCGAGCGGATGGGCGGGCAGGGTGCCCTCGCCGACGCCTTCCTCGCCACGATGGCCGGGATGCTCGGCATGGTCGCCGCCCTGTACATCGTCTCGGCGGTGCTGAGGCCGGCCGGCGAGGAGAGCGGGCAGCGCGCCGAACCGCTCCTCGCGGCCCCCGTCGGCCGGCTGCGCTGGGCCGGCGGCCACCTGGCCGTGGCCTTCGGCGGGTCGGCGCTGATCCTGCTGCTGGGCGGGCTGGGCCTGGGCCTCGGCCACGGCCGGGGCGTCGCCGCGACGGCCGGAGCCACGCTCGCCCAGCTCCCGGCGGTCTGGGTGATCGGCGCCCTGGCGGCCCTCCTGCACGGCGCGGCCCCCCGGTACGCGGCGGCCGCCTGGGCCGCGGCCGGCGGGGTGGTCCTCCTCGGCTGGATCGGCCCGGCCCTGGACCTGCCGCAGGCCGCCCTGGACCTCTCGCCCTTCGCCCACCTGCCCAAGCTCCCCGGCCCCGGCCCGGGCGCCGGCGCCCTGTGGACCCCGCTCGCGGCCCTGACCGCCCTCGCCGCGGCCCTCCTGGCGGCGGGCCTGGCCGCCCTGCGCCGCCGCGACCTGGCCGTATGACGCCGGTGCGGGCCTTCGGGATCAGAACTCGACGAGCAGCTCCCGCAGGCCGCGGATGACGTAGCCCTCCTGCCACTGCGGCTCGCGTACGAGCTTCAGCGGCGGGACCCCGTCCGCCAGGAGCGCCCCGAACGAGGCCGTCAGCTCCCGGCGGGCCAGCGGAGCGCCCAGGCAGTAGTGGATCCCGGCGCCGAAGCTCAGATGGGGGTTGTCCACCCGGTCGAGGTCGAGGGCGTCGGGGTTCTCGAAGCGGGCCGGATCGCGGTTCGCGGACCCGAAGAGCAGGGCGACCTCGGCCCCGCGGGGGACGGTCGTGTCCCCGATCCGGATGTCGTCGAGCACCCAGCGCTCGAACATCTGCAGCGGCGTGTCGAAGCGCATCAGTTCATCCACAGCTGTGGACAACTTTTCGGGACGGAGCGCGGCGAGCTGTTCGGGGTTGCGGAACAGCGACCACCAGCCGTTGACGGTGGTGTTCACCGTCGCCTCGTGCCCGGCGTTCAGCAGCAGCACGCAGGTGGAGATCATCTCCTGCTCGCTGAGCCGCCCCTCGTCGTCATCGTGGGCGGCGATCAGCGCGGAGATCAAATCCTCGCCCGGCTCCTTGCGGCGCTCCGCGATCAGCTCCCGCAGGTACGCGCTGAACTCCACGCTCGCCCGCACGGCCCGCCGCGCGGTCTCCTCGTCCGGATTCAGCTCGAACATCCCGCAGATGTCCGCAGACCAGGGCCGCAGCAGCCCCCGGTCCGCCTCCGGCACCCCCAGCAGCTCCGCGATCACGGCGACGGGCAGCGGCTCGGCGACGGCCGTGAGCAGATCGCCCCCGCCCTCGGCCAGCAGCCGGCCCACCAGCTCCCCGGCCAGCCGCTCCACCGCGGGCGCCAGCCGCTCCACGGTCCGCGGCGTGAACGCCTTGGACACCAGCCGCCGCACCCGGCCGTGCGCCGGATCCTCCAGGTCCAGCAGGCCGTTGTCGTTGAGCACGTGGAACGGCTCGTGCTCCGGCGGCGGCGCCTGCCGCCCGAACTCCTCGTGCGAGAACCGGTGCAGGTACGTCCGCCCCAGCCGCCGGTCGCGCAACAGCGCGCTCACGTCGGCATGGTGCGGCACCAGCCACTGCCCGGTGGCCTCCCACCAGATGGCCCGGCCCTGCTCCCGCAGCTCCCGGTAGGCGGGGTACGGATCGGCGACGAATGCGGCGTCCCACGGATCAAAGCCCATGCCCGCAGCCTAGGCCGTCCGTTCCGGATCCTGCCGGTCAACCGGGACGTCAACCGGGTCGTCGGCCGGGCGGGTGCGCAGTCGCCCGGCTGCCCGGAGACGGCCGAGGCGCCGCTGCTCCCTGGCGGCCCAGCGCCGGACCCGGTCGGACTCCAGCGGGCTGCCGTGCCCGACGTGGAGGCGGGTGGCGCCCAGGTCGAGCATCCTCTGCAGGCTGGCCAGGTTGCCCAGGGGATCGTCGTGGAAGGGAGGGTTGGCCGGCCTGCCCGGGATGAGCCCCATGAAGGAATTGGCGATCAGGTCGCCCGCGACGAGGTCGCCCTGATCGGTGAGGACGGAGACGGACCCTGCGGTGTGCCCGGGCGTGGGCATGATGCGCGCCTCGATCCCGAAGTCGGCCAGGTCGGTCTCGCCCCGCACGAGCACCTCGGGTTCGAGCGGCTCGGCACGGACGTGCAGCTTCGCGTTCCGCGCCATGAGTCGGCCCATCGGGCCGGTGGGCAGGTACGGTTCGCGGACCCGGCCGGTGCGGTAGGGCGCGAGGTCGGCGATGTGGCCGGCGACCGGGGCCCCGGTCAGGCGGGCGAGTTCGGCGGCGGAGCCGAAGTGGTCGATGTGGCCGTGGGTGAGGACGATCAGCGATACGTCGGTCGGGTCCACGCCGTGCGCGGCGATCGCGTCGTGGATCCTGCGGCCGCTGCCGGGTGTGCCGGCGTCGACGACCACGGGCCGCCGGCCCAGCAGCAGGTAGGCGTTGATGCTGTGCCGGCCCAGGACCGGGATCGGGATGATGCGGGTGCGGGACACGGGGAGTTCTCCTGGTGTGGTCAGCGGAAGCGGCGCCGGTACTCGGCAGGGGTGGTCCCCAGGCGGCGCCGGAAGGAACGGTGCAGGCTCTCGACGGAGCCGAGGCCGCTGCGGGCGGCGACCTCCGCAAGGCCGTGCCCGCTGTCCTGCAGCAGCCTGCGGGCGGCCTCGAGCCGTACCGCCTCGACGTAGGCGGCCGGTGTGGTGGCGGTGCGGCGGCGGAACAGCCGCGAGAAGTGGCGCACGCTGAGGTGCAGCCGTGCGGCCAGGGCTTCGGCGGACAGGTCCTCGGTGGGGTGCTCGCCGATCCACACGCGCAGCTCGTCGATCCGCGCGTCGTCGTCGGCGGGGTCCGGCAGCGCGAGCGGAACGCTGAACTGGCTCTGCCCGCCGGACCGTTTGACGTACATGACCATCATCCGGGCGGTCGCCAGGGCGAGTTCGCGCCCGTTGTCCTCGGCGACCATCGCCAGGGCCATGTCCATCCCCGAGGTGATGCCGGCGCAGGTCCACAGGCGGCCCGCCCTGATGAAGATGGGGTCCGGATCGACGGTGACGCGGGGATGGTCGGCGGCCAGGCGCGCGGCCGTGAGCCAGTGGGTCGTGGCGGACAGCCCGTCCAGCAGTCCCGCGGCGGCGAGCAGGTGTGCGCCCGCGCAGACCGAGCCCACCCGGCCGGCCCGGGGTGCCGCCTCGCGCAGCCAGTCGATGACCACGCCGTCGAGCACCGGCTCGACACCGCTCTCACCCACCTCGACCGCACCCGCCACCAGCAGGGTGTCCACGTCTGCGTCCACCTCGTCCAGCGCCAGATCGGCCATCAGCCGCAGGCCGCTGGAGGTGGCCACCGGGGCTCCGCCGGCCGTCGCGATCCGGACCGTGTAGCCGGGCCGGCCGGGGCCGGCGACCCGTGTGGCGACCGAGAACACCTCGGCCGGACCGGTGACGTCGAGCAGCTCGGCCCCCGGGAAGGCAGCGATGACGATCCTGTGCGGTGGGAGCATGCCTCGATCATTTCGCCGCGCCACGATGGCCGCAATGACCAGGTTCTGTCAGATCCGGCCATGCCGCTCCCGGCGCCGGACACCTCCCTACGCGGGCGTGACCAGGCGGGTCTCGTACGCGAACACCGCCGCCTGCGTCCGGTCGCGCAGCCCGAGCTTCACCAGGATGCGGCTCACATGCGTCTTGATCGTGGACTCGGCGACCACGAGCCGGTCCGCTATCTCCGCATTGGACAGGCCCTGCGCGATCAGCACCAGCACCTCCGTCTCCCGCTCCGTCAGCTCCTCCACGGCAGCCGAGCCCGCGAGCTTCGGCGCCGCCGAGAGCTTGGAGAACTCCAGGATGAGCCGCTTGGTGACGGTCGGGGCCAGCAGCGCCTCCCCGGAGGCCACCACCCGCACCCCGTCCGCCAGTTGCCGCGCCGAGGCGTCCTTGAGCAGGAAACCCGAGGCCCCCGCCCGCAGCGCCTGGTACACGTACTCGTCGAGGTCGAAGGTCGTCAGGACCAGCACCTTCGCGTCCGAGTGAGCCGCGACGATCTCCCGCGTGGCCTCCAGCCCGTTCATCACCGGCATCCGGATGTCCATCAGCACCACGTCCGGCCGGAGCGCCGCCACCCGCTCGACGGCCTCCCGGCCGTCCACGGCCTCGCCGACCACCTCGATGCCCTCCATCGCGTTCAGCAGGACGGAGAAGCCCTCACGGACCATCATCTGGTCGTCGACGATGAGCACCCTGATCGTCATGCGGGGGCCTGCGCCGTCTCCCCGGCCGGCTCCTGCCGCCCGCGCACCGGTATGAACACCGCCACCTCGTACCCTCCCGCGGCCGTCTGCCCGGCCGTCATCTCACCCTCCAGCATGGCCACCCGCTCCCGCATCCCCGTGATCCCGTGCCCGGCGCCCGGCGAGGGCCGCACGTCACCCGTCGCCGCCCCGTTGACCACCCGTATCCCCAGGCCGCCCAGCACATACGACACCTCGACCTCGGCCGGCGCCCCCGGCGCATGGCGCAGCGTGTTGCTCAGCGCCTCCTGGATGATCCGGTACGCCGACAGCTCCACGCCCTGCGGAAGCTCCCGCACCGCACCGGTCACCGTCTTGTCCACGCTCAGCCCGGCCTCGCGCACATTGGCCAGCAGCCCGTCCAGCGAGGCCAGCGTCGGCTGCGGCGCCTCCGGCGCCTCGTAGTCCGCGGAGCGGACCACGCCCAGCACCCGGCGCAGCTCCGTCAGCGCCGCCACCGCGTTCTCCCGGATGGTGGCGAACGCCGCCTCCAGCTCCGGCGGCGGGTTCTTCACCCGGTACGGCGCGGCCTCCGCCTGGATCGCCACCACCGACATGTGGTGCGCGACCACGTCGTGCAGCTCCCGGGCGATCGTCGTGCGCTCCTCCAGCAGGGTGCGGCGCTCCCGCTCGACGGCCGTCACCTCGGCCTGCGCACTGACCTCCTTCTCGGCCTGCCGGCGCGTGTTGCGGACCGTCACGGCCAGGAATACCACCGCCAGTATGAACGCCATCGGCGAGACATCCGCCAGATCGCCCTGCCCGGTGACGGCCGGCAGCAGGATCCCGAACGCCACTGTGATCAGCCACATCCAGCCGGCCGCCCGGGGCCTGGTCCGCATGGCCACGATGCTCACCGAGACCAGGTACGAGGCGACGGCGCCCGGCGACCACGGCCACGCCGGCTCGCTCGGCGCCGCCAGCCCCAACAGACCGGCGGCCACCAGGGCCACCCAGAACGCCCCCACCGGCCGGACCAGCGTCATCAGCACCGGGGTGGCCGCGATCAGCCCGAGCACCAGCGCCCCCAGCGGCCCGAACTCGCTGGAGGTCGCCGCCAGCAGCAGCACCAACAGCGCGGCCCCGGCGGCCGCGGCATGCGGCAGGTAGGCCGCCCGCGCCCGCAACCGCTGCGGCAGCCGCCGCGTCAGCCGACCGTCCGTGCGCATCGGCGGCAGCGGCCGGTACGCGAAGGCATCCGTGATCAGCTCCTGGCGCAGGCTCTCCAGCAGGCCCGATGCCAGCCGGATCTCGGGTGTCCGGGGGGCTGCCCCGGAAGTCGTCTCGGTCATGTTCCACACGGTAGGTCCGCCGCTGCCTCGTCCGCGTCGCCGCCGAAGGGGATTTCCGGGCCTCCCTCTCAGGTACTACCCGGGGGCCCTCAGTACCCCGTCGGACGGACCAGACCCGTCTCGTACGCGAACACCGCCGCCTGCGTGCGGTCGCGCAGGCCCAGCTTCACCAGGATCCGGCCCACATGCGTCTTCACCGTCTGCTCGGCCACGACCAGCCGCGCGGCGATCTCCGCGTTCGACAGGCCCTGCGCGATCAGCGCCAGCACCTCCGTCTCCCGCTCGGTCAGATCGGCGATCCGCGCCTTCGACGGCGCCCGCGGCGCCCCCAGCCGGGAGAACTCGGTGATCAGCCTCTTGGTGATGTTCGGCGAGAGCAGCGCCTCGCCGGCCGCCACCACCCGCACCGCCTCCGCGAGCTGGTCGGCCGAGGCGTCCTTGAGCAGGAACCCCGAAGCCCCGGCGCGCAGCGCCTCGTACACGTACTCGTCGAGGTCGAAGGTGGTCAGCACCAGCACCTTCACCGCGCAGTCCGGGACGGCGGTGATCACGGAGGTCGCCTCGATGCCGCCCATCCCGGGCATGCGGATGTCCATCAGGACCACGTCCGGGCCGAGTTCGGCGGCCTGCGCCACCGCCTCCGCGCCGTCCACGGCCTGGCCGACGACCTCGATGTCGGGCTGGGCGTTGAGGAGGACGGTGAATCCCTGGCGGACCATCATCTGGTCGTCGGCGATCATCACCCTGATCGGTGCGGCGGAAGCGCTCATGCGTCCGGTTCAGCCCTTCGTCGTCTCGGGATCCACGGGGAGCACGGCGCTCACCTCGTACCCGCCGCCCGGGCGCGGGCCGGCGGCGAGCTCGCCCCCCAGCATGCCCGCCCGCTCCCGCATCCCCAGCAGCCCGTGCCCCGCACCCTGCGAGGGCGGTGCCGGGCGGGTCGGTGCGCTGTTGGCGATGCACAGGTGCAGTTCGCGCGGCCCGTACGCGATGCCCACCTCCACGCGCGAACCGGGCGCATGGCGCAGACAGTTGCTCAGCGCCTCCTGCACGATCCGGTACGCGGTCAGCTCGACGCCCGGCGCGAGCGGCCGCCGTATTCCGGCGACCTCGGTGGTGACCTCCAGGCCGGCGCTGCGCACGTTGTCGACGAGGCCCTCCAACTCGGCCAGCGAGGGCTGCGGGTGGTGCGGGTTCGCGGGGTCGTCGGGATGCTCCGAGCGCAGGACGCCCAGCACCCGCCGCAGCTCCGTCAGTGCCTCCAGCGCGTTCTCCCGGATCCCCGACAGGTTCTCCTTGAGCTCCTCGGAGGGGTTCTCCACCAGGTGCGGGGCGACCTGCGCCTGGATGGAGATCACCGACATGTGGTGGGCGACGACGTCGTGCAGTTCGCGGGCGATCCGGCTGCGCTCCTCCAGCAGGGTGCGCCGGCTGCGCTCCTCCTCGGTGAGCGTCTCCTGCTCGACGAGCTTGGTGCGGGCCAGCCGGGTCGCGCGCAGCGCGTACCCAAGCACGCCGACGAAGCCGAACAGAACCAGGTCGGCGAGGGCCACGCTCTGGGCGCCCGGCGGCTTGAACAGCAGCTCGGCCAGGCCGGTGAACGCGACGGACAGGCCGACGACGACGGCGGTCACCCGCGGCGGCACCCGCAGCGCGACCAGCATCAGCACGATCCCGAACCCGATCATCCCGCCGGGCGTCCACGGCCAGCTCTGGCCGGGCCCCACGTGGTCGTGGGTCCGCACGGCCACCAGCGCGCCGGCCAGCAGAGCCAGCCACCAAGCGGCGATCGGCCGGAACATGGCCAGGACGATGGACGCGCCAGTCGCCAGCGCCGCCAGCAGCGGATAGCCGCCGGTGACGTGGTAGTGGTCGGACAGCTGCTCGGTGGTCAGGAAGGTGAAGAACAACGCCAGGTAGCCGACCACCGCATGCGGCAGCCAAGCCAGCCAGCGCGGCCGGGACAGCCGGGGAAGCGGGTTCCACTCCAGGGTGAACAGGTCGGCCGCCAGACCCTGCAGGACGGCGCGCCTCCCGGAGGCCGCGGGCTGGGCCGTGGCGCTGCTCTGTTCGGTCATGCCGCCCAGACTAGGCATGGGTGATCACCTCCTCCCGGGCCACCCGCGGACGGCCGGGGCCGACGAGACCCGCGGCCGCCGCAGAACCGGCGGAACCGGCGGAGCCGACGGAGCCCGCGACCGTGCGCGAGGGGGTGGACCGCCGGAGCCGTACGCCCTGCTCGTACGCACGGAACGCGGACCAGCAGACGGCCAGCGCGGCGGCGAAGACCGGCAGCCACAGCAGTCGGACGGCTATCCACTGCGGGGAGTCCGGCACGGTGTGCAGCCCCGGCAGGTCGGCGGGGGCCAGCAGCCCGAGAGCGGTGACGGCCATCATGGCGGTCTGGTGCCACAGGAACACCGTCATCGCGGACAGGTTGAGCAGGGCCACCGCAGCCCAAGCGCCGGGCCGGCGCATGGCCCGTGCCAGCGGATCGCGCAGCAGCAGTGCCAGCCCGCACTGGGCCAGGCCGAAGGCGGCCGCGGCCAGCGTCGGCGGGTTCAGGTTCGATATCGGGGCGCCGGGGACGCCGACCATGGACGCCGGATAGCCGCCCCACAGCACCAGCGCCGCGGTGGCGGCCGCACCCCCGAGCAGCAGCAGGGCGGCCGGAGTACGCCGGGCGAACGCCCCGCGGGCCCAGGCGGCCCCGAGCGTGTAGGGGACGAGCCAGCCCGCGGCCACGTTGACCCAGCCGATCCACGCGGGGCCCTCCAGCCCGAACCGCCACAGGTCCACGGCCGCCACCACGCCCAGCGGCCACAGCGGGCTCATCCGGGCCACGAGCGGCGTCGCGGCGGTCAGCGCGGCGAAGACGAGGAGGAACCACAGCGGGGACAGCACGAGCCGCACCAGCGCGTGCACGGTGTCCAGTTCGGCCCCGCCGAGCAGCATCCCGACCGCGGTCACGGCCCACAGCCCGAGCACCGCTGCGACCGGCCGGAACAGCCGGGCGAGCCGCCGGCCGACCCACGCCCCGTACGACACCCCGCGCTCCCGCGCCGCGGCGTGCGACCGGGCGCCGACACGGCCGCCGACCAGGAAGAAGACGGACAGCGTCTGGAACACCCAGGACACCGGCGCCAGCCACGGCATGTGCGACAGCGGGCTGGTGGTGCTCAGGCCGCCGTCGGCGGTGGTCATGGCCGTGACCAGCCAGTGCCCCAGCACCACCCCGAGGATGGCGAAGGCCCGCAGCGCATCCACCGCCCGGTCCCGGCCGGCGGGGGTGGCGGCCTCCACCCGCCCGGCGACGGCGGACCAGCGGGCGCGGAGCTTACGCATGGGGGACCTCCGGAGCGGGGCCGGGTGCAGGGGTAGCGGCAGGAGCAGGAGCAGGGGCGGGGGTGTCGGGGCCGAGGACGATGCGGGCCAGGCTCTCCAGGGACTCGGTCCCCGGCTTGAGGTAGTCGCTGTGGCCGCCCGGCCCTGCCTTGAAGGGCCGGGCGCCGAAGGCGGGGGAGACCGGGTCGGTGCCGAAGCCGATCCCGCCGAGCCGGACGTGCGGCACACCGGCGATCCAGTCGCCGTCGCCGCGCCCGGCCCAGACCCGGGCGCCGGTCGGGAGCTCGACGGCCGAGGCGGCCCCCGTGCCCGGGCTGCCGAACAGGGCGATGTCGTCGACCTCGGGGCCGGTCCCGGTGCGGGCGCAGACCACCGAGCCGTAGGAGTGGCACAGCAGCGACACGCGGGCGCCGGGTGCGGTGGACCGCGCCAACTGCCTGAGGAACGGCGACAGTTCGGCCGCACCCTCGGCCGCCCGGTCGGCGGTCAGCACTGTCGGGCTGATCGTCCCGGGCGTCTCGTACCCCAGCCAGGCGACCACCGCGGAGCGGGGGTGCGCGGACTTCAGGCGCTGGTGCAGGGCCAGCGCCCCGGATCGAAACCGCTGGTAGGTGTCCAGGGAGGTGTCGGAGCCGGGCACCAGGACCGCGATCCGGTCGGCGGTCTCCAAGTCGCCGAACACCTCCACCGCCCGCCCCTTGCCGCGGCCGTCGAAGGCGAGGAACTGCGCGGTCCCGTCCGCCTGCATCGCCCGCAGCTTCCCGGCGCGGCCGGTCCGCCCGGCCTGCTGCGCCATGCGGGCCGCTTCGGCGAGGTTGGCCCGGTTGGCGGCGTACCGCGCCTGGGGCGCGGCCTGTTCCTCGAACGCCACCGGTATGGGCGCGGGCACGTCGGGCGATGCGGCGGCGGACACGGGGAGTGCGACGGCCGCGGCGACGAGGCCGGCCAGCAGGGTGCGGCGCAGACGGCCGAGCGGACGGCGCACGTCGTCGCCGCATCCGTCGGGGCGTCCTGCGGGGCGTCCGTCGAGGCGTCCGTCGAGGCGGGTCATGGCGGTCCCTGCTCTTTCGCTCGATCCAGCGGGTGCGGTGCGGGTGTGCGCTCGAAGCGCGTTCTCCGATACCGAAGTTAGGAATCCGCACCCGTGGTCGGCGTCCCGCTGCAGAGCGGCCTTCCTGAATAGCTCTCAGGTATGACAGGGGAAACCTGCGAGCTACGGGGCGCCCTCCCTGGGGAGGGCGGGATCATCCTGCGGACCGACCCGCCCCACGGATTCCCGATTCCCGTGGAACCCATGGAACCCGTGGAACCCGTGGACAGATAGTCGTCGCGAAGATAATCTGTACACAGAAGTTCTTCGAGATACTGATCCGCGGAGGCATTCCATGTGGACGTACGAGCACAGCATCGAGACCGACGCTGCGCCTGAAGCCGTCTGGGGGTTGTGGGCCGATGTCGAGAACTGGGGCACCTGGAACGCCGACATCGAGCACATCGAGCTGGACGGACCCTTCGAGACCGGCACCGCCATCGTCATGACCCCCGCCGGCCAGGACCCGGTGCACCTGCGCATCGCCGAGGCGCAGCCGGGCGAACTGTTCGTGGACGAGGCCCGCTTCGACGGCCTGCTCCTGCGCACCGTCCACCGCCTCGACCGGGGCCGGGACCTCCGCACCCGCGTCGTGTACCGGATGGAGATCACCGGCGACGGCGCCGACGCGCTCGGCCCCGAGATCGGTCCGGCCGTCACCGCCGACTGGCCCGAGACCATGGCCGCCCTCGTCGCCCGGGCGGCCGGCTGATGGCCCTCACGCCCGCCGAGAGCCCCGGCTTCCTGCTCTGGCACGCCACCCTGCGCTGGCAGCGCGGCATCGCCGCCGCGCTCGCCCCGCTCGACCTCACCCACGTGCAGTTCGTCCTGCTGGCCTGCACGTGGTGGCTCAACGAGCAGGGCGAGCAGCCGAACCAGCTCGCCGTCGCCCGCCAGGCGGGCACCGACGTCAAGATGGCCTCGCAGGTCCTGCGCACCCTCGAGGCCAAGGGCCTGATCCGGCGCGAGGTCGACCCCGCCGACACCCGCGCCAAGCGGCTCCGGGTCACCGACGCCGGCGCCGGGCTGGCGCCGCGCGCGATCGCCGCCGTCGAGGAGGCCGACACCCGTTTCTTCGAGCCGGTCCCGGTGGCCGAGGCGATCGCCCTGCTCGGACGGCTGGCGGGGCGGCCCGAGTCCTGAAGTGCACGGGCCTGAAGTGCACGGGCCTGAAGTGCACGGGCCTGAAGTGCACGGGCCTGAAGTGCACGGGCCTGAAGTGCACGGGACGGCGGCAGGATGCCGACTGCCGACTGCCGCTACGTTGGGCCGATGATCAACGACGACTGGCGCAACGACCGCATAGGCAGCGCCCACCGGGGCGAGAACCCCACGGTGCTGCGCCGCCTCGACCAGGGCTTCGCCGTGATCGGGGACCGGCAGTTCCTCCCCGGGTACGCGGTGCTGCTCACCGACGACCCGTCCGTGACCCGGCTCTCCGACCTGCCCCGGGCGCGCAGGGTCGCGTACCTCGGCGACATGGAGCGGCTCGCCGAGGCCGTGGAACGGGCCTGCCGCCGGCTCGACCCGGCCTTCCGCCGGGTGAACATCGAGATCCTGGGCAACACCGACCCCTACCTGCACGCCCACATCTGGCCGCGCTACGACTGGGAGCCCGCCGACCTGGTGCGGCTGCCCGTCTGGTTGTACGAGGAGGAGTACTGGAGGGGGAGCCAGTACGAGCTCGGCCCCCGGCACGACGGCCTGCGGACGGCCATCGGGGAGGAACTGGACCGGCTGGGCGGCGGGGCCGAAGCCTGACGCCGGGGCCTGAACCGGGGCCCTGACCGAGCGCCGGTTACGGGGTCGTCGCCACCCGGATCCCGAAGCCGATCAGGACGACCCCGGTCACCCGGTCCAGGGCCCGGCGCACGCGAGGCCGGGCGAAGAACCGCCGGGCGCGCGAGAGCACGTACACGTACGTGGCCAGCCAGGCAACGGTCAGGACGACGTGGACCAGCACCAGCAGCGCCATGCCCACCGCCGGGCGCAGCCCGGACGGCGCGAGCGCGGGGAGCAGGCCGGTGTAGAACACGGCGATCTTCGGGTTGAGGGCGTTGCTGACGAGCCCGGTACGCCAGGCACTGCCGCGCTCGCCCCGGTCGCCGCCGTCGCTGCCGCGTGTCGAGCCGTTGCCGTCTCCCGGCTGCGGCTCGGCCCCCGGGCGGCGCAGCGCCTGCACGCCGAGGAAGCACAGGTACGCCGCGCCCGCGAGCTTCACCACGAGGTAGACCTCGGCCGACGCGGCCAGCAGGGCCGCCAGGCCGGCGACCGTGAGCACGCCCCACAGCAGCAGTCCGGCCGTGATCCCGGCGACGGTGCGCAGCCCGTCGGCCCGCCCGCGGGCGACGGCGCGCCTGGTCACGACCGCCATGTCGGGCCCGGGGACAAGGGTCAGCAGGGCCAGGACACCGGTCGCGGTGAGGAGTTGGGTGAGCACGCGGCTCAGTCTGCCACCAGGGGCTCGGCCAGGGGCTCGGCCAGCGGCTCGACATAGCCCGCACGCCAGCGGGGCGCCGGGTCCTGGCCGGGGCTGGTCCAGTACTCGCGGGCGCCGACGATCTCGCCGTCCTTGACGGTCCAGAGGGAGACGGCGCGGTAGACGACGTGGTCCTGAGGTATCTCCACCTCGGTGACGACGAGATCGCCGTCGGCGAGGATCCGCAGCACCTCCACGGATCTCTCGTCGGCGTAGGCGTCATCGCTGTTCACGGCGATGAAGTTGGCCCGGCCGACGATGCGCTCGCCGCTGACCGGCCATTCGATGACGGCGTCCTCGGCGATGAGGCGGGACACGCCGTGCCAGTCGCGTGCGTCGATTCGCTCCCACAGTTGTGCCACTACCTTCAACGGCTCCATGAGCGGCAGTCTGCGATGGGCCCTTCACACGTAACAAGCTTTGCTTGCAGGCTTATTGACTTCGACACAAACTCAGGCACCACGGTCGCGCCCCGGCGGCGACGGGAACCCCAGGCCCTAGTCGGACGCCGGCTCCGGCGGCAGCAGGGCGTCCAGCGCTGCGGCGAGCCGGTCCAGGGTGCGGACCGTTTCCGCGAAGGCCTCGTCGCCGAGCCGGGCCGCCAGGGCCGTGGCCAAGGCCGCGTGGGACGGGCCGATGCGGGCGATCGCGGCGCGGCCCGCCTCCGTCGGGCGCAGGAGCTTCGCGCGCCGGTGCGCCGGGTTCGGTACATACTCCGCGAGGCCCTGCGCCGCCAGCAGGTCGGCGATGCGCTGGACGCTCTGCCGGGTGATGCCCATGGCCCGGGCGATGCCGGCCACCGGCAGCGGCTCCTGCAGGACCGCGCCGAGCACCTGCCAGCGCGCCGCGGTCAGGCCGGCCGGGCGGGCCAGCTCCTCCGAGAGGGCCAGGAACCGCCCGTTCAGGCCGAAGACACCGAGCGCGGTCCGGCTCAGCAGGTCTTGGCGGGCTCGGGTCGTGCAGGGCTGGGCGGGCGGTGGTCCGGCCTGCTGGGCGGGCGGCGGTCCAGCCTGCTGGGCGGGCGCTGGTCCGGCCGGCTGCGCGGGCTCCGCGTCAGGCATCGCCGCGCCCCGCCGCCATCAGCACCGGGAACGCGCTCGCGTCCGAGTCGTGGAACAGCCGGTACCAGGCGTCGAGCACCTCCGGCCCGTACACGTCCAGCCGGGCGAAGACCTCGCGCGCGAAGGCCACCGGTTCCGTGGGCCCGGCCGTGATCAGGTCGCCGTCCGTCACCGCGTCGGCCTCGACGTACCGCCCGGCGCCCGCGTAGCCCGGCTGCTGCGCCAGGTAGGCCGCGGCCCCGCTGGTGTGGGCGCGGGTGTCCAGCAGGCCCTCCCGGGCCAGGCCCGCCGTGGCGCCGCAGATCGCCGCGACCGGGATCCCGGCCGCCAGGAACTCCCGGGCCTTCGTGGCGAAGGGGGCCAGCTCGTCGCCGGTGTCCCACAGCGAAGCGCCCGTGAGGATCAGCAGCGAGGAGTCCTCGGGCGAGAGGTCCGCCAGGGCCAGGTCGGGCCGGATGCGGACGCCGCCCATGGTGGTGACCGTGCCGTCCGCGGCGAAGCCGACCGTACGGACCCGGTGGCCGCGCCGCGCCAGGTGGGCGGTGGTGTGGCCGGTCTCCCAGTCCGCGTACGTGTCGTAGACCGCCAGGTGGACCGGCCGCCGGTCGGGGTCCCGCTCGAGGTCGCTCATGTGGATCGCCTCCTCATATGACAGCAGGCTGTCATTTTGGGAGGATGCTGTCAATGAAGGCGCGCTCGGCCCACCCCCGGCCCCCTGGCGCGGCGACAGAGTGCCGAGGGTGCGGCGCCGCCCCCATACAGTCCGCCGATATCCCTTCCCACCTGCGCACTTCTAGCGTGGCCGTATGACCCCTCATCTCCCCTTCGATGGCGACGGCGTCGCCGTCAAGGCCGCTGACCGCGCCCACGTCTTCCATTCCTGGTCCGCCCAGGCCCTGATCGACCCGCTCGCCGTCGCCGGGGCCGAGGGTTCGTACTTCTGGGACTACGAGGGCAAGCGCTACCTCGACTTCTCCTCCCAGCTGGTCAACACCAACATCGGCCACCAGCACCCCAAGGTCGTCGCCGCGATCCAGGAGCAGGCCGCCCGCCTGTGCACCCTCGCCCCCGGCTTCGCCGTCGACGTCCGCTCCGAGGCCGCACGCCTCATCGCCCGGCGCACGCCCGGCGACCTGGACAAGATCTTCTTCACCAACGGCGGCGCCGAGGCCGTCGAGAACGCCGTCCGGATGGCCCGTCTGCACACGGGCCGCCAGAAGGTGCTGTCGACGTACCGCTCGTACCACGGCGCCACCGCCGCCGCGATCAACCTGACCGGCGACCCGCGCCGCTGGCCCTCCGACACCGGCGCCGCCGGGGTCGTGCACTTCTGGGGCCCGTTCCTCTACCGCTCCCCGTTCCACGCCACCACCGAGGCCGAGGAGTGCGAGCGCGCCCTCGCCCACCTGGCCGACACCATCGCCTTCGAGGGCCCGGCCACCATCGCCGCGATCATCCTGGAGACGGTGCCCGGCACCGCCGGGATCATGGTGCCCCCGGCCGGCTACCTCGCCGGCGTGCGCGAGCTCTGCGACCGCTACGGCATCGTCTTCATCCTCGACGAGGTCATGGCCGGCTTCGGACGCACCGGGAAGTGGTTCGCCGCCGAGCACTGGGACGTCACCCCCGACCTGATCACCTTCGCCAAGGGCGTCAACAGCGGCTACGTCCCGCTCGGCGGCGTCGCCATCTCCGCCGCCATCGCCGAGACCTTCGCCACCCGCCCCTACCCCGGCGGTCTGACGTACTCCGGCCACCCGCTGGCCTGCGCCGCCGCCGTCGCGACGCTCAACGCCATGGAGGAGGAGGGCATCGTCGAGCACGCCGCCCACCTCGGGCAGAACGTGATCGGCCCGGCCCTCGCGGAGATCGCCGAGCGGCACCCGTCGGTCGGCGAGGTCCGGGGCCTCGGCACCTTCTGGGCCGTGGAACTCGTACGGGACAAGGAGACGCGCACGCCGCTCGTGCCGTACAACGCCGCGGGCGCCGACAACGCGCCGATGGCCGAATTCGCCGCGGCCTGCAAGGCGTCCGGCCTGTGGCCGTTCGTCAACATGAACCGCACCCACGTGGTCCCGGCCTGCAACATCACCGAGGCCGAGGCGAAGGAGGGCCTGGCCCTGCTCGACGAGGCGCTGACGGTCGCCGACCGGCACACCACCTCGGCCTGACCGACCCGGCCCCGGCGGGTCCTGCCCGGTCCCCGCCGGGGTCCCACCGGGCCCGCGGCCGAAATCGGCCGCGCACCGATCGGTTTCGGCCGTGCTGCCTGGCCTAAGGTGTCCGAAGCTCATCTAAGGAGACGGACCCCTATGCCAGGCAGCACGGCTGTCACCCGCAACACACTTCGTCAGCAGATCGCGGACGCGCTGCGCGACGAGGTGCTCGCGGGACGCCTGCCACCGGGCACCGAGTTCACGGTCAAGCAGATCGCCGAGCAGTACGAGGTCTCCGCCACCCCCGTGCGCGAGGCACTGGTCGACCTCGCCGCGCAAGGGCTGCTGGAGTCGGTGCAGCACCGGGGCTTCCGCGTGCGCGTCTACACCCTGGACGACTTCCGGGGCATGATCGAGGCCCGTACGCTCATAGTCGACGGGATCTTCCGGCGGCTCGTGGAGCGCGGCACCGCGCCCGGCTCGAGCGACCTGCTGGTGTCGGTGCGCCGTCGGGCCGAGGAGGCGTGTCGGGCTGCACAGAGCGGCTCGCTCGAAGTGCTGATCGGCTACGACCTGCGCTTCTGGAGGGAGCTGAGCGGGCTGGTCGGCAACACGTACATCACGGACTTCCTGCACCGGATCCGGGTGCAGTGCTGGGCCTTCACCGTGCCGTACCTGAAGGCGGCCGCGGACCTGCACACGGGGCTGTGGTCGGGGCACAACGAGCTGATCGACGCCGTGACGCGGGCGGACGCCGACGAGGTGCGGCGCCTGGTGCACGCGTACAACCAGCACACGCTGGACTGGGCCGCGACCTTGAAGCCGGTCGCGGCGTGAGCGGCGGGAGCGTGGACCGCCCCGCCGCCATCGCCACCGCGGCCTGGGCCGCGACCGCCTCCGCCCCGCGCGCCTCTGCCGACTCGGCTGCCTCTGCTGACTCGTCCGCCCCTGCTGACTCGTCCGCCTCGGCCGCCTCCGTCTCTGCCTCCCGGACCGCGGGCGTCGACCTGTCCGTCGTGATCCCCGTCCGTGGGGAGCGGGAGCGCCTCGGGGCGACGGTCGCCGCCGTCCGCGAGCATCTGGAGGGCCGCCCGGGCGGCTGGGAGCTGGTCCTCGTCGACGACGGTTCCGCGGAGGGCGAGCCCGAGCCCGGTGACGGGGCCCATGCCGAGGGCGCGGCCTCGGCCGCCGCGGATCCCCGGATCCGTACGGTCCGCCTCGACGGCCCCGCGGGGGAGGGCGCCGTCCTGCGCGCCGGAGTACGGGCGTCCGAGGGCCGGCGGGTCCTGCTGACCGACGCGGGGCTCGGCACGCCCTTGGACGAGCTCGCCCGCCTGGAGCAGGCCCTCGGCCAGGGGGAGGGCGGTACGCAAGGCACCGCCCGCCCGCCCGTCGCGGCGCTCGGGCGCAGCCGCAGCCGCCTCGGCCGCGCCGTCGGCATCCCCGGCATACCGGGCCTGCGCAGGGGCACCTTCGGCTTCGCCCTCTTCGACGGGGACGCGGCGCGCGCCGCCTTCGCCGCCTCGGCCCTCGACGGCCCGGCCGTCGACGCCGAGGTCACACGCCTGCTGCGGCGCGGCGGCGGGACCGTGGCCGAGGTGCCGGTACGCCGCGCAGCCGGACGGCCCGCGCCGGGCGCAGCCGCAGCCCGCCCCGCCCGCCCTGCCGCCGTCGGCGGCCGCCGCCGCGGTGCGCTCGTCGAGCTGCTGCGCCTGAACGCCGGCGGCCTCGCCGTCGCCGCCGTCTTCCTCGCGCTCTCCTTCTACGTCTTCCACGGCCTGTGGGCGGACCTAGACGGCCGGTACCTCAACGACGCTCTCCAGGACCAGAACCAGTGGGAGTGGTTCGTCGGCGTCGCCACCGACAACATCACCCACCTGCGCAATCCGCTCTTCACCACCGCCCAGGGCATGCCCGACGGCGTGAACCTGATGGCCAACGCGACGATGCTCGGCCTGACCGTGCCGCTCATCCCGGTCACCCTCGCCTTCGGCGAGACCGTCACCTTCGCCCTGGTCCTCACCCTCGGCATGGCCGCCAGCGCCTGGACCTGGTACTGGATGATCCGGCGCCGGTTCGTCGAGAGCCGCTGGGCGGCCGCCGCGGGCGGGGCGCTCGCCGCGTTCGCGCCGCCGATGGTCTCGCACGCCAACGGCCACCCGAACTTCGTCGTCCTGTTCATGATCCCGCTGATCGTCGACCGGGCCCTGCGGCTGTGCGAGGGGCGCAGCGTGGCCCGCGACGGGGTGCTGCTCGGGCTGTTCGCGACGTACCAGATCTTCCTCGGCGAGGAGCCGCTGCTCATCGCCGCGCTCGGCATGCTGGTCTTCTCCCTGGCCTACCTGCTGGTCGACCGCCGGCGCGCCCTCGCCGCGGTGCGGCCGCTCGGGCTCGGCCTCGCGGTCGCCGCGGCCGTCTGCCTGCCGCTGCTGGCGGTCCCGCTGTACTGGCAGTTCTTCGGACCCCAGAGCTACCACTCGGTCCTGCACGGCGACAACGCGGGCAACAGCCCGCGCGCCCTCGTCGAGTACGCCGCCCGCTCCCTGTTCGGCGACCCCGAGACAGCGGGTCGGCTCGCGCTGAACACCACCGAGCAGAACGCTTTCTACGGCTGGCCCCTGCTGGCGTTCGGGGCGGCCGTGTGCGTGTGGCTGTGGCGGAGCCCGGCCGTCCGCGCACTGGCGATCACCGGCGCCGTGGCGCTGCTGCTGTCCTTGGGTGCGCGGGTGCCGGTGCCGCACACCGGGGTCGTGCTGCCCGGGCCCTGGTGGGTGCTGGGGAAGATGCCGCTGTTCGAGTCGGTGATCGAGGGGCGCGTGGCGATGGTGTGCGCCCCCGTGCTGGGCGTGCTGCTGGCCTTGGCGCTGGACCGGATCGTCCGGGTGCGGGCGCGCGAGCTGCGCACCCTCGGGCTGCTGGCGGCGGCCGCGGCGCTGGTCCCGGTGCTGCCGCTGCCGCTGACCGTGCGGGAGCGGGCGCCGGTGCCGGCGTTCGTCGCCTCCGGGGCGTGGAAGGGCTACGTCAACGAGGGCGAGGCACTCGTTCCGGTACCGCTGCCCGACCCCGGGCAGGCCGATGCGCTGCACTGGCAGGTCGAGGCGGACTTCGGCTTCCGGCTGGCCGGCGGCTACTTCAACGGGCCGTGGGGGCCCGAGCGGATCGGGATCTACGGAGCCGCCCCGCGCCACCTGTCGAACCTGTTGCGGGACGTCCGCTACGGGCAGGAGCCGCCGGAGATCACCCCGCAGTGGCGGGAGCAGGCCCGGCGGGACCTGGAGTACTGGAAGGCGGGCGCGCTGGTGCTGCCCGACCAGGACCGGGCGGACGTGCTGCGGCAGCTGGTGAGCGAGCTGGTGGGGCGGCAGCCGGAGCGGGTGCAGGACGTGTGGGTGTGGAAGGTGGGGAACCGGCCGTAGGCGTGCGCCGGCCGCGCACCGGAGACGGCCGTAGCTGGGCGCCGGCCGCCCTCCGGAGAACGGCCGTGGCCGGTGCCGGCCGCGCTCCGGAGAGCAGGTTCTGCGCAGGCCTTCGCGGAGGGTGTCCGGAGCATTACGCTGGCGGGATCGGCGGCAACGACTGATCGGAGCCCGCGTGGCCTGTGACCTGTGGCTGGTCCCCCTTGTCGACGTGCTGTGCCACAGCCCCGACAACCCCTTCGCAGAAGAGATCGCCTCGTACGACAAGGCGCTGGGCGAGGCCGGACTGCCGTCCGTGCCGGTGTTCGCGTACATGCCGGGGCTCAGCGGGGACGTGGCCCCCGTCGCCGGCTTCGACTACGACGCCCTGCACTTCCTGCGGCGGGCGTACCTGCTGCAGATCTGCGGGCTGCCGGTGACGCCGGTGGACGAGCTGGGCGGCGACTACGAGCAGCTGCTGGAGATGTTCGAGTCGACGGCGCAGCAGTCGCATCTGGTGTGGCACTACGACCACGCCGGGGCGTACGTGCCGGTGGACTTCGCGGTGCCGCTGGCGAACGAGGAGCTGCTGGCCGGGGGTGGGCCGCTGGGGTCGGCGCAGGGGCTGCTGCGGGAGCTGGTGGTCGTGGCGCCGGCGATCGGGATCGACCCGGGGAATCCGCCGGTGGCTCCGCCGGCGCCGGGGAGGCCGACGGCCTTGGAGGAGCCGGCCGGGCCGGTCCCCTCCGGGGAGGGGGGCGGCCCGTTTGCGCGGGAGCGGCATGTGTGGCTCGGGCTGCATGCGGCCGCCACCCGTAGCCTTGGCCAAGGCTCCATGATCATCTTCAGCTGACGCCCTCCGGCCGTGCCCCTGGGCCGGGCCCGGGGGCGGCGGCCCGGCTGGGCCGGAGCCGAAGCCCGAGCGGTACCGGGGGCCGCTGCGCGGAGCTTCTCCCCGCCCCGCCCTTTCTCCGTATCCCGGGGCTCCGCCCCGGACCCGGCGCCTCGAACGCCGGCGGGGCTTAGAGGCCATCTCATTTGGCGAGCCTGCGGTAGCAGATGAGGGTGCAGGCGATGCTGGTGAAGGCGAGGAAGTGCTCGGCCTTGCGTTCGTAGCGGCGGTGGAGTCGGCGGCAGCCGGCGAGCCAGGCCATGGTGCGTTCGATGGTCCAGCGATGGCGTCCCAGCCGCTGCGAGGACTCGATGCCCTTGCGGGCGATGCGGTGTTTGATGCCGCGTCCGCGTAACCATTTTCGCAGGTGGGCGTAGTCATAACCTTTGTCGGGGTGAAGCTTGCCGGGCTTGCGCCGTCGACGCCCGCGGCGTGAGCGGATGGGCGGTATGCCGCGGACGAGGGGCTCGAGGGCCTGGCTGTCGTGCA
>NZ_JBEYXK010000046.1:0-51737 GCF_040645035.1 Streptomyces sp. NPDC046876
TTCTGGTCCGGGCAGAGCCCGGTACCCGGCGAAGCCGGGACCCTTGGGGCGCCGCCCCAAACCCCGCGCCTCAAACGCCGGCGAGGCTGAGTTTGCCCACCCCCGGCCTGGATACGGAAGGCCTCCCGCTTCGGCACCAGGCAACGCGCCGCCACCGGAAACGAGAGCCCGGCCAATCCAGCCCCGCCGGCGTTTGAGGCGCGGGTCCGGGCGGAGCCCGGTACCCGGCGAAGCCGGGATCCCTGGGGCAGCTCCCGCTTCGGACGTGTGGCAGCGGGGCTGCGAATGCCCGCCCGGATCGGCCCCCGGCCTGGGATGCTTGGGCGGGACAGGTATTCGGGAACGGCATGCGGGGGCAGGGGAATCGTGGAAGACAGGGTGCGGGTGGTCATCGCCGAGGACTCGGTGCTGCTGCGGGAGGGCCTGACCCGGCTGCTGACCGACCGGGGGCACGACGTCGTCGCCGGCGTCGGCGACGCGGAGGCCCTGGTCAAGACGGTGGCGGACCTCGCGGCCGAGGACGCGCTGCCGGACGTGGTGGTGGCCGACGTCCGCATGCCCCCGACGCACACCGACGAGGGCGTCCGGGCCGCCGTACGGCTGCGCCGCGAGTACCCCGGGATCGGCGTGCTCGTGCTGTCGCAGTACGTGGAGGAGCAGTACGCCACCGAACTGCTGGCCGGTTCCAGTACCGGGGTGGGGTATCTCCTCAAGGACCGCGTCGCAGACGTCCGGGAGTTCCTGGACGCCGTGGTCCGCGTGGCACGCGGCGGCACGGCCCTGGACCCCGAGGTGGTCGCCCAGCTGCTCGGCCGCAGCCGCAAGCAGGACGTCCTGGCGGGGCTGACCCCGCGCGAGCGCGAGGTGCTGGGCCTGATGGCCGAGGGTCGGACGAATTCGGCCGTGGCCAAGCAGCTCGTGGTCAGCGACGGGGCGGTGGAGAAGCACGTCAGCAACATCTTCATGAAGCTGGGCCTCTCCCCCAGCGAGGGGGACCACCGCCGGGTCCTGGCCGTCCTGACCTACCTGCGCTCGTGATCGAGGGCTTGTTCGAATCCTTGATCAACTGACACCCTGTCAGGTACGGCGTTACCGCTCCCGGCCGCACCGGGCTCGCACTATTTCCTGCACGGCAAGAAAAACTTCGGAACCCCGCTCTTACCGCGGATTCTCCCGAAATTCTGTCGATCGACCGCCCGAGAAAGCGGTCCAGAATATGAGCGCCCCCGAGCGGACCACTCGTGCCGACGTAGGGTTGACCTTGGGAGCGCGAACGCCACGCCTCGAAGGAGGTCCAGTTCAGTGACCAGCCAGGTCAGTAGTCCAGCCGAGCAGGCCGACGGGGCCGGTGGGGCCGAGGGAGCCGCCGAAGGAGCCGTCGTCGGCGAGCAGCGGTCGGCCCCTGCCGCACCCCCCGGCGCCAAGGAAGTACGCCGCCTCGACCGGGTGATCATCCGCTTCGCGGGTGACTCGGGCGACGGGATGCAGCTCACGGGTGACCGGTTCACCTCGGAGACGGCGTCCTTCGGGAACGACCTCTCCACCCTGCCGAACTTCCCGGCCGAGATCCGGGCACCCGCCGGCACCCTGCCGGGCGTCTCCTCGTTCCAGCTGCATTTCGCCGATCACGACATCCTGACGCCGGGCGACGCCCCGAACGTCCTGGTGGCGATGAATCCCGCCGCATTGAAGGCGAACATCGGGGACGTCCCGCGCGGCGCCGAGATCATCATCAATACCGATGAATTCACCAAGCGCCCGATGGCGAAGGTCGGCTACGAGACCTCGCCGCTCGAGGACGGCTCGCTGGGCGCCTACAACATCCACCCGGTGCCCCTGACGACCCTCACCGTCGAGGCGCTGAAGGACTTCGGGCTCTCCCGCAAGGAGGCCGAGCGCAGCAAGAACATGTTCGCGCTGGGCCTGCTGAGCTGGATGTACCACCGGCCGACCGAGGGAACCGAGACGTTCCTGCGGCAGAAGTTCGCCAAGAAGCCCGAGATCGCCGAGGCGAACGTCGCCGCCTTCCGGGCCGGCTGGAACTTCGGCGAGACGACCGAGGACTTCGCGGTCTCCTACGAGGTCGCCCCGGCCACGCGGGCCTTCCCGACCGGCACCTACCGCAACATCTCCGGGAACCTGGCCCTGTCCTACGGGCTGATCGCGGCGAGCCGCCAGGCCGACCTGCCGCTCTACCTGGGCTCGTACCCGATCACGCCGGCCTCGGACATCCTGCACGAGCTGAGCAAGCACAAGAACTTCGGCGTGCGGACCTTCCAGGCGGAGGACGAGATCGCCGGCATCGGCGCGGCGCTCGGCGCGGCCTTCGGCGGCGCGCTCGGCGTGACCACGACCTCCGGGCCCGGTGTGGCGCTGAAGTCCGAGACCATCGGGCTCGCGGTCTCGCTGGAGCTGCCGCTGCTGATCGTGGACATCCAGCGCGGCGGCCCCTCCACGGGCCTGCCGACCAAGACCGAGCAGGCGGACCTGCTCCAGGCCATGTACGGGCGCAACGGCGAGGCCCCGGTGCCGATCGTCGCCCCGCGCACCCCGGCGGACTGCTTCGACGCGGCCATGGAGGCCGCCCGGATCGCGCTGACGTACCGGACCCCGGTCTTCCTGCTCTCCGACGGGTACCTCGCCAACGGCTCCGAGCCTTGGCGGATCCCGGACGTGTCGGACCTGCCCGACCTGACGGTCCGGTTCGCCACCGCACCCAACCACGAGCTGGCGGACGGCACCGAGGTCTTCTGGCCCTACAAGCGCGACCCGCAGACCCTGGCCCGTCCCTGGGCGGTCCCGGGCACGCCCGGCCTGGAGCACCGGATCGGCGGCATCGAGAAGCAGGACGGCACGGGCAACATCAGCTACGACCCGGCCAACCACGACCTCATGGTCCGCACCCGGCAGGCCAAGGTCGACGGGATCGAGGTCCCGGACGTGGAGGTCGACGACCCGGACCAGGCGCGGACCCTGGTGATCGGCTGGGGCTCCACGTACGGCCCGATCACGGCCGCCGTGCGCCGGCTGCGGGCCGCCGGCGTGCCGATCGCCCAGGCCCACCTGCGCCACCTGAACCCCTTCCCGAGGAATCTCGGCGAGGTCCTTCGGCGTTACGAGAAGGTAGTGGTTCCGGAGATGAACCTCGGGCAGCTGGCCGGCCTGATCCGGGCGAAGTACCTGGTGGACGCCAGGTCGTACAACCAGGTCAACGGAATGCCGTTCAAGGCGGAGCAGCTCGCGAAGGCTCTCGAGGAGGCCGTGCAGCATGACTGAGGTGACCGACGCCCCGACCCGGCCGAGCCCGCTCTCCCTGGTCCCCAAGGCAGAGGCCAAGCAGTCCATGAAGGACTACAAATCGGACCAGGAGGTCCGCTGGTGTCCGGGATGCGGCGACTACGCGGTGCTGGCCGCGGTGCAGGGCTTCATGCCCGAGCTGGGGCTGGCCCGGGAGAACATCGTCTTCGTCTCCGGCATCGGCTGCTCCTCGCGTTTCCCGTACTACATGAACACGTACGGGATGCACTCCATCCACGGCCGCGCCCCCGCGATCGCGACCGGGCTGGCCACCTCCCGGCGCGACCTGTCGGTATGGGTGGTCACCGGTGACGGCGACGCCCTGTCCATCGGCGGCAACCACCTGATCCACGCTCTGCGGCGGAACGTCAACCTGAAGATCCTGCTGTTCAACAACCGGATCTACGGTCTGACCAAGGGCCAGTACTCGCCGACCTCCGAGCTCGGCAAGATCACCAAGTCGACGCCGATGGGCTCGCTGGACGCCCCGTTCAACCCGGTGTCGCTGGCCTTGGGCGCCGAGGCGTCCTTCGTGGCCCGCACGGTCGACTCCGACCGCAAGCACCTGACCGAGGTGCTGCGGGCGGCCGCGGACCACCCGGGCACGGCGCTGGTGGAGATCTACCAGAACTGCAACATCTTCAACGACGGCGCCTTCGAGGTCCTGAAGGACAAGGACCGGGCCGAGGAGGCGGTGATCCGCCTGGAGCACGGGCAGCCGATCCGCTTCGGCGCCGACGGCCACAAGGGCGTCGTGCGCAACCCGCAGACCGGGGACCTGGAGGTCGTCGACGTGACCGCGGAGAACGCCTCCCGGATCCTGGTGCACGACGCGCGCGCCGCCAGTCCCACCACGGCGTTCGCCCTGTCGCGGCTGGCCGACCCCGACACCCTGGACCAGACGCCGATCGGGGTGTTCCGCAGCGTGGAGCGGCCGGTGTACGACACGCTCATGGCGGAGCAGCTGGAGACGGCCGTCGACGCCAAGGGCAAGGGCGACCTGGCCACCCTGATGGCCGGCAACGACACCTGGACGGTCGTCGGCTAGTCCGTCCGCCCGCAGCCCGCGAGCCCGGGGTTCCTCCTTCAGGAGCCCCGGGCTTCGTCATACGCGGCGCGCGCCGCCTGCACGTCGGCGGTGCGCCGCTCGGTCCAGCGGGCCAGCGCCCACACCTGCTCGGCGGCCTCGCGCCCGAGCGCGGTCAGCGAGTAGTCCACGCGCGGCGGGATCACCGGCTTGGCGTCGCGCAGCAGGAAGCCGTCGCGCTCCAGGGTCTGCAGGGTCTGCGCCAGCATCTTCTCGCTGACGCCCCCGACCTCACGGCGCAGCTCGCTGAAGCGGTAGGAGCGCTCGTTGAGGGCGGCCAGGACGAGCACGCCCCAGCGGCTGGTGACGTGCTCCAGGACCCCGCGGGAGGGGCACATCGGTGCTTTCACGGAGGTCTGCGGCGGCGCGGCGACCCGGCCGGCGGGGCTGACCTGGTTGCTTACTCCCATACCAGTACCTTACTTCAAAGTGGGTACTTACGAATAGTTAGCGCGCTCCCTAGGGTGGTGTCACACCGCGAAACACCCGCGAACAGCAACGAACCGCAAGCAGGGAGCGCACACCATGAGCATCGTCGTCACCGGAGCCACCGGAGCCCTCGGCCGCCTCGTCGTCGAGGAGCTCCTCGGCAAGGTCCCCGCCGAGTCCGTCGCCGTCGTCGTCCGCGACAAGGCCAAGGCCGCCGACTTGGCCGAGCGCGGGGTCGAGGTGCGCATCGCCGACTACGACGCCCCCCAGACCCTCGCCGCCGCCTTCCGCGCGGGCGACCGCGTCCTGCTGATCTCCGGCAACGAGGTCGGCCGCCGCGTGCCGCAGCACACCGCCGTGATCGAGGCCGCGAAGGCCGCGGGCGTCGCCCAGCTCGCGTACACCGGCATCCTCGGCGGCCCCGAGGCCGACTTCGACCTGGCCGCCGAGCACAAGGTCACCGAGCAGGCCATCCTCGACTCCGGCCTGCCCCACACCTTCCTGCGCAACGGCTGGTACCACGAGAACTACACGCACCACCTCGCCACCGTCCTGGAGCACGGTGCGGTCGTCGGCAGCGCCGGCGAGGGCCGGGTCGCCTCCGCCGCGCGGGCGGACTACGCGGCCGCGGCGGCGGAGGTGCTGACCGGCGAGGGCCACCTGAACCGGGTCTACGAGCTCTCCGGCGACACCGCCTGGAGCCTCGCGGAGTACGCGGCCGAGGTCGCGGCCCAGTCCGGCAAGGAGGTCTCGTACGCCGAGGTCCCGGCCGACGCGCACCTGTCGATCCTGACCGGCGCGGGCGTCCCCGAGGGCTTCGCGGCCCTGCTGGTCGACGTGGACGCGGCGATCTCCCGCGGCCGCCTCGCCCACACCGGCGGCGACCTGTCCCGGCTCATCGGCCGCCCGACCACCCCGGTCGCGGACGCGATCGCCTCGGCCCTGGCCTGAGGCGCCGGCGCCCGCGCCGACACCAGCGCCGGCGCCATACGGAACCGGCCGGGCGGAACGCGTGAGTCCGCCCGGTCGGCGCCACGCAAGACCTCACCCGTGTCATGAGTATCTCCTGCTTATGGGCATGACATCGGAGGCGAACAGCGCTAGCTTCTGGTGTGAGGTTGGCTGAATTGCGACGGGAGGCCGGAGTGAAGGCGGACAGTGAGCAGCGCACGGGTCTGCTCTACGGATTCGGCGCATACGGGATGTGGGGCCTGGTCCCCCTCTTCTGGCCGCTCCTGAAGCCCGCCGGGGCCGTCGAGATCCTCGCCCACCGCATGGTGTGGTCCCTGGCCGTCGTCGGCGTGCTGCTGCTGGGCATGCGCCGCTGGGGCTGGATACGCGAGCTGCTGCGCCAGCCGCGCAAGCTGGGCCTGACCGCGCTGGCCGCCACGGTGATCTCCGTGAACTGGGGCCTGTACATCTGGGCCGTCAACCACGGCGCGGTCGTCGAGTCCAGCCTCGGCTACTTCATCAACCCGCTGGTCACCATCGCCATCGGCGTGCTGCTCCTCGGCGAGCGGCTGCGCCGCGCCCAGTGGGCGGCGGTCGGCATCGGCTTCCTCGCGGTGCTGGTGCTCGCCATCGGCTACGGGCGGCCGCCGTGGATCTCCCTGGTGCTGGCCTTCTCCTTCGCGACGTACGGGCTGATCAAGAAGAAGCTCAACATGGGCGGCGTGGAGTCCCTGGCCGCCGAGACGGCCCTGCTCTTCCTGCCCGCCCTCGGCTACCTGCTGTGGCTGGGCTCGCAGGGCCGCTCCAGCTTCGCCACCGGCAGCTTCGGGCACTCCGCGCTGCTCGCCTCGACGGGCCTGATCACCGCCGTGCCGCTGGTCTTCTTCGGTGCGGCCGCGATCCGGGTGCCGCTGTCCACGCTGGGTCTGCTGCAGTACCTGGCCCCGGTGTTCCAGTTCGCGCTCGGCGTCGTCTACTTCCACGAGGCCATGCCGCCCGAGCGGTGGGCCGGCTTCTCCCTGGTCTGGGCCGCCCTGACCCTGCTGACCTGGGACGCCCTGCACACGGCGCGGAAGAACCGGGCCCGCCTGGAGGAGATGGGAGCCGCCTCCGCCACGGAGGCCGCCCCCGCCGCTGCGGACGCCCCGGCCTCCGCGGAGGCCCCGGCCGCCCCGGCCGCCCCCGCCGCCCCGGCGCCGGAACGCGCGTAAGACTCCAGGGCGCCGCACGCCGCGGCGCCCCACTACCCCCTCGATCCCCGTCACGGAACTCCCGTGACGGGGATCGTCCGTTTTCCGAACGACTCTGACCGAAACTCGGTCTTGACGGACCGTCACACCCTCACTGAACATCAGGGCTCGCACTGACGCACGACTGCTCACCCGCGCCACCCGCACGTTCCGTTCAATCCCCAACGGAATTTCCGGAGCCCCCACATGAGCCTGTCCGTCTCCCGGCGCCTCGCCGCCGTGACCGCGCTCGCGGTCGCCGGCCTGTTCGCCCCAGCCGCCCCCGCCGCACTGGCCTCCCCCACGGCGGCCGCGGCCCCGACGCCGCCCGACATCCCGCTGGCCAACGTCAAAGCCCACCTGAGCCAGTTCCAGACCATCGCCACCAACAACGGCGGCAACCGCGCCCACGGCAAGACGGGCTACAAGGCCTCGATCGACTACGTGAAGGCCAAGCTGGACGCGGCGGGGTTCACCACCACGCTGCAGACCTTCACCAGCAGCGGCGCCACCGGCTACAACCTGATCGCCGACTGGCCCGGCGGTGACCCGAACTCGGTGCTGATGACCGGCTCGCACCTGGACTCGGTCACCGCCGGCCCCGGCATCAACGACAACGGCTCGGGCTCGGCCGCCGTGCTGGAGACGGCGCTGGCCGTCTCGCGCGCGCAGCTCCAGCCGACCAAGCACCTGCGGTTCGGCTGGTGGGGCGCGGAGGAACTGGGCCTGGTCGGGTCCAAGTACTACGTCAACAGCCTCTCGGCCACGGAGAAGGCGAAGATCTCCGGCTACCTGAACTTCGACATGATCGGCTCGCCGAACCCGGGCTACTTCGTCTACGACGACGACCCGACCATCGAGCAGACCTTCAAGACGTACTTCGCGGGCCTGAACATCCCCACCGAGATCGAGACCGAGGGCGACGGCCGCTCCGACCACGCCCCGTTCAAGAACGCGGGCATCCCGGTCGGCGGGCTGTTCTCCGGTGCCGACTACACCAAGACGGCCGCGCAGGCGCAGAAGTGGGGCGGCACCGCCGGCCAGGCCTTCGACCGCTGCTACCACTCGTCCTGCGACACATCGGCGAACATCGACGACACCGCCCTGGACCGCAACGCGGACGCGATCGCCTACGCGGTCTGGAACCTGGGCGCGGCCACGCCGGTCCCGCCCGGCCCGTCGTTCGAGAACACGGCGGACGTGAACATACCGGACTCCCCCGGCGCCGCGGTGACCTCGCCGGTCACGGTCTCCGGCGTCACGGGCAACGCCCCGGCCACCACCAAGGTGGACGTGAACATCGTCCACACCTACCGCGGCGACCTGGTGATCGACCTGATCGCCCCGGACGGCACGGCGTACCGGCTGAAGAACTCCTCGAGCTCGGACTCCGCGGACAACGTCGTGGCCTCGTACACGGTCAACGCCTCCAGCGAGGTGGCCAACGGTGTCTGGAAGCTCCAGGTCAAGGACGTGGCGGCGCAGGACACCGGCTACATCAACAGCTGGAAGATCACCTTCTGAGCAGCGGCCCACCCGGCCCCGGCGGTGCTACGCGCCGTCGGGGCCGGTCGCCTTCGGCGCGGCCGAGGCGTCCTGCGGCTCCCGGATCAGGGCGCGCAGCTCCTCGGCCACGGCGGACACGTCGGCGCGGCCCAGCTTCGCCGCCTCGACCAGGTCGCCGAGCTGCTCGGGCGAGGGCAGCTGCTCGGCTCCCGCCACCCGCAGGTACGAGCGGGTGGCGGCGGCCGCGTAGAACTCGTTCATCGGCGATTCCAGCGCCGGGCACACGGCGAGGGTGTGCAGGAACGCGGCGGCCCGCCACGCGGTGTCGGGGGCGGGCTGTTCGGGGACCATGACCAGGTCGTTCTGGTGCCGGGCGACCGCGGCGGCCACCCCGGAGGGATCCCACACGGCGGGATCGGACGGGAGATGGTGGGCCAGGGCAGTCCAGGCCCACTCCATGGTGATCTTCAATTGCCGAACCGCTCCTGGAAGTAGCCCCAGTGGTCGGCGAACTCCTCTATGCCGGACAGGAAGTTCTTCCGGTCCTCGTCGAGCTCGCGCTCCGTGACCTCGGTGATCAGCGCGGTGACCGTCGTGCCCAGTGCCGCCGCGCGCGCCTTGAGGCGGTCGTGGAACTCCTCGTCCAGGCGGATGGTGACGTGTCTCGACATGCCTGTCACGGTACAGCGGGGCCGCTGTACGCAGGGCGGGAACGGCCGAAGGGTGGGCAGGGACACAGTCCCCGCCCACCCGTTGCCGGTCGCGGCGGCCGTCCGGCGGCCGCGCGGCGGCTACTTGTTCGCGTTGGCCGCCTGCACCAGCGCGTCCTTGGTGACGGCGCCGACATAGACCTTGCCGTCGTCCGTGATCAGTGCGTTGACCAGGCGGGTCTTGAAGAGCCGTCCCTCGCCGAAGGACCCCTTGACCTTGTCCCCGAGGGAGTTCAGGAACTGCTTGGCCTCCTTGGGGGCGTTCTTGTCGTTCTCGATGTCCTTCAGGCTGCGGCCCGCGCCGGTGTCGATGCGGGCGATGGCCGACCAGCCCTCGCCGAGGACCTTCGCGCCGCCGTGCTCGCCGCCGGCCCCGCCCGGGCCGCCCGCGCCGCCGGTGATGGCCCCGAGGCCCGGGAAGGCGTCCAGGCCCTTGAACTCCTTGCCGTGGTGACCGGGTCCGCCCTTGGCCGCATCGCCCTTGACCTCGCCGGCCCCGCCCTCGGTCACCTTGGCGCCCTTGGGCGGGGTGAAGGCGAAGGTGTCGGCTGCGGGCTTGGCGAAGTCCACCTTGGTGAAGCCGGCGTCCACGACGGGCTTGCCGCCCTCGGCCGCGAGCAGCTGCACGCGCAGCGGCACGCCGTTCTTCGCGTCCACCGCGATCTTGACCGAGCCGACGGTGGAGCCGCCGTGCTTGGGCTTCAGCACCAGCTGGTAAGCGTCCCGGCCGGCCACCTGGGCGGTCTCGCCGACGCTGATGTCGGTGGTCGGCCCGGCGGACTCGATGACCTCCTGGGCGATCTGCTGCGGCGAGGCCGCGAGCCGGTCGGCGGTCTTCTTGTGGTCCTCGCCGGGGGACTTGGCCGCCTCGGGGTCCTTCTCGTGCCAGACCTCGTTGGCCTTGCTGTCGTAGCCCCAGACGTCCGCGCCGTTGTGGACGATGCTGTACTCGTCCTTGCCGTCGACGAACGTCAGCTTCTGGCGGTCCGGCCCGTCGGCCGCGACGCGCACGGTGTGGGTGCCGCTCGCCAGCTGGGCGATCTTGTCCTGCGGGTCGGCCGAGCCCCCGGAGACACCGCCGCCCCCCGCGCCGCCGAGCAGGCCGCTCGCGAAGGTCGGCAGCCCCAGGTCCGTGCTGATCTTGGCGCTGCCGGACAGCTGCTGCACGTCCGAGGCGGCGATCTTCTCGATCAGCTGCTGGGCCGTCACCTTCGGCAGGTCCGGGCTGCCGGCGTTGGCGAAGGCCGGGACCATCGCGACCGTCGCCGCGGCCACGCCCGCCACCGCCACCGGTACGGCGTACCGGGCGGCCTTGCGGGTCTTTGCGTTCGTTGCCATGTCTGCCCTACCTCTTTGTGTACGGCGGCGGCCTTCCTTCATGCCTGTACGTGTCCACCCCGCGCCGCCACTCTCACCCGATCTGGTGGGGATGTGTCTCCATCTGACCAAAACGGCAGGGGTCGGGGCGTCACTCCGCGGAATCAACTCCGCGTACGCCCAAGGGATGACACGACGAGGGCCCCGCACCCCCTACCCGTAGGGGATGCGGAGCCCTGTGGCAGTACCTGCCGCCGTGGTCCTCGCGCGGAAGAGACGGCCTAGCCGGCGCGGTGCACCACCGCGTCGCACAGCTCCTCCAGCGCCGACTTGGCGAAGCAGTCGGGCAGCGGCGCGAGCATGTCGCGGGCGTCCTGCGCGTACTGGATGGTGTCGCGGCGGGCCCGCTCCAGCGCGGGGTGCACGCGCAGCCGGGAGAGCACCTCGGCGTGGCGGGCGTCGTCGCCGAGGTCGCCGTCCAGGAGGCGTACGAGCTCCAGGTCGGCGGGGTCGCCGCCCTGGGCCGCCATCTCGCGCAGGCGCAGCACGGGCAGCGTCGGGATGCCCTCGCGCAGGTCGGTGCCCGGGGTCTTGCCGGACTCGTGGGAGTCGGAGGCGATGTCGAGGACGTCGTCGGCGAGCTGGAAGGCGGTGCCGAGGCGTTCGCCGTACTGGGTGAGGATGTCGACGACCGACTCGTCCGCGCCGGACATCATCGCGCCGAACCGGCCGGAGACCGCGATCAGCGAGCCGGTCTTGCCGGCGATGACGTCGAGGTAGTGCGCTACCGGGTCGCGGCCGTCGCGCGGGCCGGCCGTCTCCAGGATCTGGCCGGTCACGAGCCGCTCGAAGGCCTCGGCCTGGACGCGGACGGCCTCCGGGCCGAGGTCCGCCAGGATGTGCGAGGCACGGGCGAACAGGAAGTCACCCGTCAGGACGGCCACCGAGTTGCCCCAGCGGGTGTTGGCGCTGGCCACGCCGCGGCGGACCTCCGCCTCGTCCATGACGTCGTCGTGGTAGAGCGTCGCCAGATGGGTGAGCTCCACGACGACCGCGGAGGGGACGATGCCCGGCGCGTAGGGGTCGCCGAAGCGGGACGCGAGCATGACCAGCAGCGGCCGGAACCGCTTGCCGCCGGCCTTGACCAGGTGCTGTGCGGCCTCGGTGATGAAGGGGACTTCGCTCTTGGTGGCCTCCAGCAGACCCGCCTCGACGGCGGCCAGTCCGGCCTGGACATCGGTCTCAAGAGCCTGGTCCCGCACGCTCAGTCCGAACGGCCCGACGACGGTCACGAGGGGTACTCCTGTCTGCTGACGATCACGCTGACGATCACCTGGATTGTCGATGTGTCGCTGCCATCACTCAAGCCAGCGTATCCGGTCTGTTTTCGATCACCGAGAGCACCCGTCACGCCGCCGCCGGAGCGCGGTCCGACACGTCCCGGTATGTTCGTGTCATCCCGAAACAACCGGAGATACCTTTCTGAAGTAGTTTGCCGGGTGCCGGGACTCTGACCGGCCGTGGCGTCCGAGCCGGAGGCGGGCATGCTCATCCGTACCGAGTTCCCGTACGGGACCACCCGCGAGGACGTCCGGATCCCGATGCCCGACGGCGTACGGCTGTACGCGCGGATCTGGCGCCCCGTGACGGACGCGCCCGTCCCGGCCCTGCTGGAGTACCTGCCGCACCGGCTGACGGACGCCACCGCCCCGCGCGACGCCCAGCGCCACCCCTGGTACGCGGGCCACGGCTACGCTTCCGTGCGGGTTGACGTACGCGGCCACGGCTGCAGCGGCGGCCGCCCCGGCGACCGGTACGCCCCGCGGGAACTCGCCGACGGGGTCGCGGTGGTGGAGTGGCTGGCGGCGCAGCCGTGGTGCACGGGGTCCGTGGGGATGTTCGGGATCGGATGGGGAGGCACCGCCGCCCTCCAGATCGCGGCGTTCTCCCCCGAGGCCCTCAAGGCGGTGGTGACGGTCGGCTCCACCGACGACCGCTTCGACAACGACGGCCACGGCGCGGGCGGCTGCGTACCGGCCGAGGCCGTGGCCGCACGGTCGGCGGCCCTGCTGGCCCTCACCGCCCGCCCGCCCGACCCGCTGTACGCCGGCGACGGCTGGCGCGAGCAGTGGCTGGCCCGGCTGGAGGCCGTGGAGCCGGCCGTCCACGCCTGGCTGGCGCACGGCACCCGCGACGACTACTGGCGCCACGGCAGCGTCTGCGAGGACTACGGGGCCATCGGCGCGGCCGTCCTCGCCGTCGGCGGCCTGTACGACCCGCACCGGGACACGGTGCTGCGCCTCGTCACCCACCTGCCCGCCGACCGGGTCCGCGGGCTGCTCGGGCCCTGGCCGCACGACTACCCGGACCGCGCCGCGGCGCCGGGACCCGCGATCGGCTTCCTCCAGGAGACGCTGCGCTGGTGGGACCACTGGCTGCGGGGCGCGGCCAACGGGGCCATGGACACCCCGCTGCTGCGGTCCTGGATCGCACCGTCGCACCCGCCGGCTCCCGCGTACGAGGCGCTGCCGGGGCGCTGGGTCGGGGAGGCCGCCTGGCCCTCGCCGGCCGTCACCCCGGTCACGTACGGGTTCCAGGGCGTGCCGGTGGCCGTGGCCTCGCCGCAGCAGACCGGGGTGGACGCGGGCCGGTCCCTGCCGGTCGGGGGCTCCGCCGACCTGCCGCCGGACCAGCGCGCGGAGGACGCGCGGTCCGCCTGCTTCGAGTTCCCGGTGGCGGGCGCCGCGCCCGTGGAGGTCCTGGGCCGGCCGCGGGCCGTGCTCCGGCTGCGGATGGACGTCCCGTACGGGCAGGTGGCGGCCCGCCTGTGCGACGTGGCCCCGGACGGCTCCTCCACCCTGGTCACCCGGGGCGCGCTGAACCTCTCGGCCCGCCTCGGCCGGGACAAGGCGGTGCCGTGGCCGGTGGGCGCGTACGAGGACGTGGTCGTCGAGCTGGGCGCCACCGGGCACGCCTTCGCCCCGGGCCACCGCATCCGGCTCGCCCTCTCCTCCGCCTACTGGCCGTGGCTCTGGCCGCGGGCCGGCTCCGGGGCCGGCTGGACCCTGGACCCGGCGGGCAGCGCGCTGGTCCTGCCGGTGCGGGGGGCGTCGCCCTCGGAGCCGGGCATCGTGTTCGAGCCGCCCGAGCAGGCCGAGCCGCTCGGGGCGGCCGTCCCGGCCACGCTGGACGAGCCGCGCCCGGAGCGGCTGGTCGTACGGGACGTGGCGCGCGGCGCGTGGCGGCTGGAGGTGGACCCGCGCCGCGGCGGGACCCGGCTCCACCCGGACGGCCTGGAGTACGGCGAGGAGGCCACCGAGGTGTACGAGATCCAGGAGGCGGACCCGCTGTCGGCCCGGACCCGCGCCGACTGGCGGATCCGCCTGCACCGCCCCGAACCGGCATGGGACGTCCGGATCGAGACCCACTCGGACATCACCTGCGAGGAGGGCGCCTTCCTGACCTCGGACGAACTGGTGTGCCGGGAGGGCGGTGAAATCGTCTTCCACCGCACCTGGCAACGCCGCCTCCCCCGCGCGGCGGGCTGAGCCGTTCGGCTCCGCCGGTGTTCGAGCCTCGGGTTCTGGGGCGGAGGGGCACCACCCAGCGGTAGCCGGGGGAGCAACCCGGCTCCGCCGGGCCCCGGGCTCCGCCCGGACCCGCGCCTCAAACGCCGGCGGGGCTGGGTTTGCCGGACTCCCGGCTTAGGCGTCGGCGAAACCGGCGAGGCTGGACTTGCCGGACTCCCGCCTTAGGCATCGGCGGAAGCCAGCCGGGCTTCTGGGGCTCTGCCCCGGCCCCCGCGCCTCAATCGCCGGCGGGGCTGGATGGGCCGGACCCGGCTTCGCATGGCGACGGCCCGGCCGACGCGGCCCGCCTTCGAAGCGGCGGGTGGGCGCAATCCAGCCCCGCCGGCGTTTGAGGCGCGGGGTCCGGGGCGGAGCCCCGGGGGCCACGGCTGCGGTCAGCCGAACAGTCGCTCCAGTACCACCGCGATCCCGTCCTGCTCGTTGGACAGCGTCACCTCGTCGGCGACCGCGACCAGCTCCCGATGGGCATTGGCCATGGCCACGCCATACGCCGCCCACGCAAACATGGGGACGTCATTCGGCATGTCGCCGAAGGCGATGGTCTGCGCCGGCCCGACCCCCAGCAGCCCCGCGGCCAGCGCCAGCCCGCTCGCCTTGCTCACACCCGTCGGCTGGAGCTCCACGGTGTGCTCCCCGGCCATCGTCACGTTGACCAGGTGCCCGACCACCCCCCGCGCCACCCGCGTCAGCTCGTCGTCGTCGAGCTCGGGGTGCTGCAGCAGCACCTTGTTGATGGGCGCCGCCCACAGATCGGCCCGCCCCGGCACCCGCACGGTCGGCAGGTGCGGGTGCGGCATCCGGTAGCCGGGCCCCATCAGCATCGCGGCGTGGACCCCCTCCTGGTCGACCGCCGCGTAGACCTCGCCGATCTCCGCCTCGATCTTGCCGAGCGCGACTTCCGCCAGCTCGCGGTCCATCTCCACGGAGTGCAACAGGCTCCCGCGCGCCGCGTCATACACCTGCGCGCCCTGCCCGCACACCGCGAGCCCCGTGTACCCAAGGCTGTCGAGGACATGGCGGACCTGCGGAACGGGGCGCCCGGTGACGATGATGTGCTGCGCGCCCGCGGCGCGCGCCGTCGCGAGCGCCGCGTACGAGCGGGCGGAGACGGTGTCTCCGGCGCGCAGCAGGGTCCCGTCCAGGTCAGTGGCGATCAAAGAGAAAGGGAGGGCCGAAAGCGGGGCGGAAGTCACGGCGCAAGGATACGGACCCCAGTGGACAAGTCCTACAAATAGCGCCCGAATCCGGCCTCCCGCAGGCCCCACCAGCCACGTAACGTATCAACCAGCCCCCGGGACACCCCCCGGACCGCGTCGAAAGCGAGGCAGTACCCCATGCCCCAGCAGAGCCCCCTCGATGTCCCCGAGGGCGACCCGTTCGGGCCGCACAACCTCCCGTACGGCGTCTTCTCCACCGACGGCGACGCCCGCCGCCGCATCGGCGTGCGGATCGGCGGACACGTGCTCGACGCGGGGGCCGCCGCGGACGCGCTCGGCTCCCCGTACGCCGAACTGCTCGGGCAGTCCTCGCTCAACCCGCTGCTGGCCGCGGGCCGCACCGCCTGGCGCGACGTGCGCCGCGCCCTGACCGCCTGGGTCACCGACCCCGGCCACCGCGCGACCGTGGAACCGCACGTCCTCCCGCTGGACGCGGTCACCCTGCACCTGCCGTACGAGGTCGCCGACTACGTCGACTTCTACGCCAGCGAGCACCACGCCACCAACGTGGGCCGCATGTTCCGCCCCGACGGCGAGCCGCTCACCCCCAACTGGAAGCACCTGCCGATCGGTTACCACGGCCGCTCCGGCACCATCGTCGTCTCCGGCACCGACGTCGTGCGCCCCTCGGGGCAGCGCAAGACCCCCGCCGACGCCGCGCCGGTCTTCGGCCCGTCGGTCAAGCTCGACATCGAGGCCGAGGTCGGCTTCGTCGTCGGCACCCCCTCCCGGATGGGCAGCCCGGTCGCCCTCGGCGACTTCGAGGACCACGTCTTCGGCCTGTTCCTCCTCAACGACTGGTCCGCGCGCGACATCCAGGCCTGGGAGTACGTCCCGCTCGGCCCCTTCCTCGGCAAGTCCTTCGCCACCTCCGTCTCCGCCTGGGTGACCCCGCTGGAGGCCCTGGACGCCGCCCGCGTCGCCCCGCCGGCCCGCGACTTCCCGCTGCTGCCCTACCTCGACGACGCCGAGGCCGAGCGGCCCGGCGGCTTCGACCTGCACATCACCGTCTCCATCAACGGGCAGGAGGTCGCGCAGCCGCCGTTCGCGACGATGTACTGGACCGCCGCCCAGCAGCTCGCCCACATGACCGTCAACGGCGCCTCCCTGCGCACCGGCGACGTCTTCGGCTCCGGCACGGTCAGCGGCCCCGAGGTGGCCCAGCGCGGCTCCCTGCTGGAGCTCACCTGGAACGGCCGCGACGCCATCGAGCTGACCGACGGCAAGCGCACCTTCCTCGAGGACGGCGACACGGTCACCCTCACCGCCTGGGCCCCCGGGCCGGCCGGCACCCGCGTCGGCCTCGGCGAGGTCACGGGCCGCATCACGCCGTCCCACTGACGGCCCCGTCCCGCTGACCACCCCGGCGGGCGCCGCGCGCGCCCGCCGGACCCGGCCGTTCCGGTCCGCGGGACGCGCTCCGCCCACTCCGTGGGACGACAGCCGCCCGCGGGGTGGCGGATCTTTTTCGCCGCCCTGCGAAAGCACAGGTCACACGGGTCCCGCCCGGGGCCCGTAGTGGCGCAATACTGCGGCAACACCACCGGGTGCGAGCCGTCGGTATGTTCCCCCGCATGCCAGCCGAACGCACCCGTGAGCACGCCGTACCGGTCGCCGCCGCGCGCCGGCGGCGGCTGCGCGCGGACCAGGCGCGGCAGCTCGCCGACCTGCTGCGCCACCAGATCCTGGCGGGCGGCTTCCCCGGCGGGGTCCTCCCCCTGGAGGACGCACTCGCCGCCGACTACGGCGCCGGCCGCAACACCGTCCGCCAGGCCCTGGACCTGCTGCGCGGCGAGCGGCTCGTCGAACGCCGGCCCGGCGTCGGCACCGTCGTCGTCTGCGAGAAGTACCCCCACGGCCTCGACCGCCTCCAGGGCCTGGCCGAGACCCTGCACGAGCACGGGCAGGTGTCCAACGAGGTCCGCACCGTCGGCCCGGTGCGCGCCCCCGCCCCCGTCGCCGGCCGGCTGCGGCTGCCCGAGCACTGCGACGTGCTGTACATAGAGCGGCTGCGCCGCCTGAACGGCCTGCCGCTCTCCCTCGACCTCACCTACGTCCCCATGGACATCGGAGCCGAACTCCTCGGCTGCGACCTGGAGAACACCGACGTCTTCCGGCTGCTGGAGTCCCTGACCGGCCGGTCCCTCGGCCACGCCGAGATCACCCTGGAGGCCGTCAACGCCGACGCGCACTCCGCCGCCGTCCTGCAGGCCCCGCGCGGGGCCGCCGTCCTGATGCTGGAACGCCTCACCCACCTGGACGACGGCCGCCCCGTCGACCTGGAGTTCATCCGCTTCCGCGGCGACCGGATCACCATGAGCGGCCTGCTCCGCCGCTCCCTCTAGCGCCCCGGCACCCGGCACCCGGCACCCGGCCCCCGGCCCGGGCATTCCCCACCCCCTCCCTGGAGACAGCCATGCCTCTGGTCCCCCAGCGCGGCGACGTGCCCGTCACCATCGACGCCTCCCTGTGCATCGACGGCTGCACCCTCTGCGTCGACATGTGTCCGCTCGACTCGCTCGCGATCCACCAGGACAGCGGCAAGGCGTACATGCACGTCGACGAGTGCTGGTACTGCGGCCCCTGCGCCGCCCGCTGTCCCACCGGCGCGGTGGCCGTCAACATGCCCTACCTCCTGCGGTGAAAGGCCCTCCTCCGATGCGCAAGCGCAAGCCCAGAGCCCCGCTCGCCCCGCCCCTCGCCCTCGCCCTGCTCCTGGCCGCATCGGCCACCGCCTGCGGCAGCGCGAACGGCGCCGATGGCCCCCATGGCCCCGACGGCGCCGGCAAGACCGTCACGGTGACGGTCGGCTACCAGTCCAAGACCATCAACACCGTCACTGCCGGCACCCTCCTGCGCTCCCTCGGCTACTTCGAGGAGGAGCTCGCGGCACGCGGCAGGAAGGACCACGTCACGTACAAGGTCGAGTGGCAGGACTACGCCACCGGCGCACCCATCACCGCCCAGATGACCGCCGGGAAGATCGACATCGGCTCGATGGGCGATTTCCCGCTGCTCATCAACGCCGCCCGCGGCAAGGAGCTGAAGCAGCCCACCCACCTGGTGTCGGTGACCGGCTACAACCTGCGCGGCGGTCTCAACACGGTCGTCACCGCCCCCGACTCGAAGCTGGAGTCCCTCGCGGACCTGCGCGGCAAGAAGGTGTCCACCTCGGTCGGATCCGCCGCCGACGGCACCCTCGTACGGGCCCTGCAACGCGCCGGGATCGACCCGGAGAAGGGCATCCAGAAGCTCAACCAGCAGCCGAGCGTGGGCGCTTCGTCCCTCCAGGCGGGCAGCGCCGACGCGCTGTCGCAGTTCGTGGCGTGGCCGGGGCAGCTGGCGTACGAGGGGAAGGCCAAGGCCCTGTACGACGGCGCCGAGCTGAACCTGCCGACCTTCCACGGGGTCACGGTGCGGGAGAAGTTCGCCGCCGAACGGCCGGGCGTGCTGGACGACTTCCTGCGGGCGCAGCGCCGGGCCACCGACCACCTGCGCACGAAGCCGGTCGCCGCCGCCGAGGCGGTGGCGAAGGAGACCGGGCTCCCGGCGGAGGTCGTGTACCTGTACAACGGCGCGAACGGCATCGCGACCTTCGACCCGGCGCTGCGGCCCGAGCTGATCGCGGCGCTGAAGCAGAACGTGCCGGTGCTGAAGGACGCCAAGCTGGTCGGCGACGTGGACGTGGACGCGTTCGTGGACCCGGAGCCGCTGGAGCGGGCCGGCTCGGCGGGCGGCGCAGCCGACTACCCGGCGGCCGCGCCGGCCCGGCCCGAGCTGTGGCTGAAGGGGCAGGACACCACCCGCGGCTTCGACTCGCCGCGCGAGCTCCTCAAGGCGGTCAAGGCGGCGGGGGCGGACGTACGGGCGGCGTACGTGCCGGACGCGGTGACCGGCACCCTGTGGTTCGCGGACAAGGCCGTGTGGGTGGCGGAGGGCGCCGAGCTGCGGGCCTTCGTCACGCCCTCGGGCGCGAAGTCGTACGTCGAGCAGCACAGCGGGTCCGGGGCGCGGGTCGTCGGCTTCGCCGAAGCCGAAGGCATCGCGTCATGACGGCGCGGCGCAGGCTGCTGCGGGTGGCTTCGCTGGGGGCGGCCCTGGCGCTCTGGCAGGCCCTGACCTCCCTCGACGTAAACCTGTGGCTCCGCTTCGAGCAGTTCCCGACCGTCGGGGAGGTCGCGGCCCGGCTCGCCGAACGGGCCGCGACCGGCCCGTACTGGCAGGACCTGGCGGACAGCCTGCGCCGCATCGTCTCCGGCTTCGCACTGGCCGCGGTGCTGGGCGTGGCGCTGGGCACGGCGCTGGCCCGCTCGCGGACGGCCTCGGACCTGCTGGGCCCGGTCCTGGAGGTCCTGCGCCCGATCCCGGCGATCGCCCTGGTCCCGGTGGCGATCCTGCTCTTCCCGTCCAACGAGCAGGGCATCGTCTCCATCACCTTCGCGGCGGCGTTCTTCCCGGTGCTGGTCTCGACCCGGCACGCGGTGGCCGCGCTGTCCCCGGTGTGGGAGGAGGCCGTCCTGACGATGGGCGGCGGCCGGGCGCGGATCCTGCTGTCGGTCGTCCTCCCCGGCGCCCTGCCGGGCATCTTCTCCGGGCTGTCGGTGGGGATCGGGGTCGCGTGGATCTGCGTGATCTCCGCCGAGATGATCTCCGGGGAGTACGGGGTGGGCTACCGGACCTGGCAGGACTACACGGTGGTCGACTACCCGGGCGTCTTCGTCGGCATGGCCACCATCGGCGCCCTGGGCTGGCTGACCTCCACGGCGGTGGAACGCGCCGGCCGCCGCCTCACCGCATGGCTCCCCCGCCCCGCCACGACCCCGCCGCCGGCCACCCGGGATTCCCAGCCCGCGCGACGTTCGAGCCCACCCGATCCGGAGCGCCGAGACTCCCACCCCGCACGGCGTTCAAGCCCACCCGATCCGGAGCGCCAAGACTCCCACCCCACGCGGCCTTCAAGCCCACCCGATCCGGAGCGCCGGGACTCCCACCCCACGCGGCCTTCGAGCCCACCCGATCCGGAGCGCCGGGATATCCAGCCCGCGCGGCGTTTGAGCGCACCCGGTGCGGAGCGCCGGGACTCCCACCCCACGCGGCCTTCGAGCCCACCCGATCCGGAGCGCGGGGACCTCCAGCCCGCGCGGCGTTTGAGCGCACCCGGTGCGGAGCGCCGGGACGGGGGCCGGGGCGGAGCTCCGGGAAACGGTGAAAGGGCGGGTGGGGGAACCGCCCCGCAGGGCACGACCACCGGAGGGACGCAGAAGTGACCACCCTGACCACCCCGACCCTCACCACCCGGAGGGACGGCGCCGCCCTCGCCCTGCGCGGGGCCCGGCTCGGCCGGGGCGGGACCGCCGTCCTCGACGGGGTCGACCTCGACGTCCGGGCCGGCGAGGTGCTGGCCGTCGTCGGACCCTCCGGCTGCGGCAAGTCGACGCTGCTCCGCACCCTGGCCGGCCTGCTCCCGCCGCTGGCCGGCACGGTCACGCAGGACGGTGCGCCCGTCACCCGCCCCGGCGCCGACCGCGCCCTCGTCTTCCAGGACGACGCCCTGCTGCCCTGGCGGACCGCCCGCGCCAACGTCGAGCTCCCGCTCGCCATCCGCGGCACGCCCAGGGCCGAGCGCCGCCGCACCGCCGAGGACTGGCTGGCCCGCGTCGGCCTCGCCGACCACGCGCACAGGCTCCCGCACCGCCTCTCCGGCGGCCAGCGCCAGCGCGTGCAGCTGGCCCGCGCCCTCGCCGCGCGCCCCCGCGCCGTCCTCATGGACGAGCCGTTCGGCGCGCTCGACGTGCAGACCCGCGCCGGGATGCAGGACCTCCTCGTCGACGTCCTCGCCGGCACCGGCGCCACCGTCGTCTTCGTCACCCACGACGTGGACGAGGCCCTGTTCCTCGGCGACCGCGTCGCCCTCCTCGGCACCGGCACCGGCACGGGCCGCGGCAGCGGCGGCGTACGCGTGCTCGACGTACCCGGCCCCCGCGACCGGGCCGCCACCGACCACCCCGAGCGCACCGCGCTGCGCCGGCGGATCGTCGACTCCCTCTGACCACCCCCGAGCCACCCCCGGCCCCCGGCCCCCGACCCCCGAAGGGCAGCCCCACCATGGACATCCCCGCGATCGCCGACGCCGAGGAGCTCTCCTGCGACGTCCTCGTCATCGGCGGCGGCACCGCCGGCACGATGGCGGCGCTGACGGCCGCCGGCCGCGGCGCGCGGGTCCTCCTCCTGGAGAAGGCGCACGTACGCCACTCCGGCGCCCTCGCCATGGGCATGGACGGCGTCAACAACGCGGTGGTCCCCGGCCGCGCCGAGCCCGACGACTACGTCGCCGAGATCACCCGCGCCAACGACGGCATCGTCGACCAGTCCACGGTCCGCCAGACCGCCACCCGCGGCTTCGCGATGGTCCAGCGCCTGGAGTCGTACGGGGTGAAGTTCGAGAAGGACGAGCACGGCGAGTACGCGGTGCGCCAGGTGCACCGCTCCGGCTCGTACGTGCTGCCGATGCCGGAGGGCAAGGACGTCAAGAAGGTCCTGTACCGGCAGCTGCGCCGCCGCGAGATGCGCGAGCGGATCCGGATCGAGAACCGGGTGATGCCGGTGCGGGTCCTGACCTCGCCGGAGGACGGCCGGGCCGTCGGCGCGGCCGCCTTCAACACCCGTACCGGGGCCTTCGTCACCGTCCGCGCCGGCGCGGTGATCCTGGCGACCGGCGCCTGCGGTCGGCTCGGACTGCCCGCGTCCGGATACCTGTACGGAACGTACGAGAACCCGACCAACGCGGGCGACGGCTACGCGATGGCGTACCACGCGGGCGCCGAGCTGACCGGCATCGAGTGCTTCCAGATCAACCCGCTGATCAAGGACTACAACGGCCCGGCGTGCGCGTACGTCGCGAACCCCTTCGGCGGCTACCAGGTCAACCGGCACGGCGAGCGGTTCGTGGACTGCGACTACTGGTCGGGGCAGATGATGGCGGAGTTCGCCGCCGAACTCGCCTCCGACCGGGGGCCGGTGTACCTCAAGCTCAGCCACCTGCCGGAGGAGTCGGTGGCTTCCCTGGAGTCGATCCTGCACACCACGGAGCGGCCGACGCGCGGCACGTTCCACGCGAACCGCGGCCACGACTACCGCACGCACGACATCGAGATGCACATCTCGGAGATCGGCCTGTGCGGGGGCCATTCGGCCTCGGGCGTCCGGGTCGACGACCACGCCCGGACCACCGTCCCGCGGTTGTACGCGGCCGGGGACCTGGCCTCCGTACCGCACAACTACATGATCGGGGCCTTCGTCTTCGGCGACCTGGCGGGCGAGGACGCGGCGCAGTACACGGCGTACGAGGGCCCGCTGCCGGCGGACCAGGTGGCGGCGGCGCACGAGCTGGTCTACCGGCCGCTGCGGCATCCGGACGGGCCGCCGCAGCCGCAGGTGGAGTACAAGCTGCGGCGCTTCGTGAACGACTACGTGGCCCCGCCGAAGACGGGGGCGCGGCTCTCGCTGGCGGTGGAGGCGTTCACCCGCATGGAGGCGGAGATCGGCGGGATGGGGGCGCGCACCCCGCACGAGCTGATGCGGTGCGCGGAGGTGTCGTTCATCCGGGACTGCGCGGAGATGGCGGCCCGGTCCTCGCTGGCCCGGACGGAGTCCCGCTGGGGCCTGTACCACGAGCGGCTCGACCACCCGGTACGGGACGACGGGGCCTGGCTGCACCACCTGGACCTGCACAAGTCGCCCTCGGGGGCGATGGAGTTCACGGCCCGGCCGGTGGAGCCGTACCTGGTCCCGGTCCCGGAGTTCACCCCGACGGGCGGCCCGTCCCGCCCCCTGGGCCAGGCCTCGCTGACCCCGGTGGCCACGGCGGGCCACCGCGAGGCGGCCCCGCGCCCGACCGGGGGCCCGGCGCCGGCTGCCGGCCCGGAGCCGGCCGCTGCGACCGGAACCGCCGCCACCGGCACCGCCGCCCCGGCCTCCGCCTCGCCGCGGCTGCTCGCGCTGCTCGCGCTCGCCGAGGAGGCCCCCTCCCTCGACGCCCTGCTGCCCCATCTCGGCGACCCCGACCCGGCGGTGCGGGCCGCCGCGGTCGCCGTCCTCACCGAGACCGCCCCGGCCGGCGCAGGCCCGGTCCTCGCCGCCCGACTGGCCGATCCGGCACCGGCGGTACGGGCGGCGGCCGCCGCCTCGCTGCGGGAGCTGCTGGAGGTGCTGGAGCCGGATCCGGAGCTCGGGTCCGCCCTGCGCGCGGCACTCGCCGTGGCGGACCCGGCAGTGCGCGCCGCGGCCCTGGAGGCCCTGCGGGCGCTGCGGCTCGGGGAGGCCGGGCTGTACGCGGGGCTGCTGGACGACGCCGACCCGGAGGTCCGCATCCACGCCGTCCGCGCCCTGGTCTCGGTGGACGCCGTCGGGGAGCTCGTCCGGGCCACCGGGGACCCGGCCCGCGAGGTCCGGGTGGCCGCGGCGAAGGGGCTGGCCGCGGTCCGGGCGCCCCGCCCGGAGCCGCTCGCGCCGCTGCTCGCCGACCCGGACCCGCTGGTGCGGGGTGCGGCGCTGGCCGCACTGGCCGCCACCGGCTGCCCGCCCCCGTACGCGGCGGCCGCGGCGGCCGCCCTGGCCGACCCGGCCTGGCAGGTCCGGGCGGGCGCGGCGACGGCCCTGCGCGCCGCCGACCCGGCGGGAGCCGTACCGGCCCTGGCGGGGGCCCTGTCCGACCCGAACGCGGACGTCCGCAAGGCCGCCGTCCTGTCCCTCCTCCCCCACCGCACCCACCCGTCCGCCGCCACGGCCCTGTCCGAAGCCACCGCGGACCCGGACGCCGACGTCCGCGCCTATGCCTCACGGGCGTCGGAGCGTCTCAGCGCCGAATAAGGGTCGACATGGCAGGGCCCGGCCCCCCGTCGGGGGGCCGGGCCCTGTCGCGAAAGCGCCGCCGGCTACCGCACGAAGGTGCTCGCCTGCCCCGCCAGGTCCAGGAAGTACTGCGGGGCCAGGCCCAGGACCAGGGTGACCGCCACGCCGACCGCGATCGTCGTCATCGTCAGCGGCGACGGCACGGCCACCGTCGGCCCGTCCGCCTTCGGCTCGCTGAAGAACATCAGGACGATGACCCGGATGTAGAAGAACGCGGCGATCGCGGAGGAGATGACACCCACCACGACCAGCGCCCCGGCGCCGCCCTCCGCCGCCGCCTTGAACACGGCGAACTTGCCGGCGAAGCCGGAGGTCAGCGGGATGCCCGCGAAGGCCAGCAGGAACACCGCGAAGACGGCCGCCGTCAGCGGCGAACGCCGCCCGAGCCCGGCCCACTTCGACAGGTGCGTCGCCTCGCCGCCCGCGTCGCGCACCAGCGTGACCACCGCGAACGCGCCGATCGTCACGAAGGAGTACGCGCCGAGGTAGAAGAGGACGGACTGCACGCCCTGGGCCGAGGTGGCGATCACACCGGCCAGGATGAAGCCGGCGTGCGCGATCGAGGAGTAGGCCAGCAGGCGCTTGACGTCGGTCTGCGTGACCGCGATGACCGCGCCGGCCAGCATCGTCACGATGGCCACGGCCCACATCACCGGCCGCCAGTCCCACCGCAGCCCCGGCAGGACCACGTACAGCAGCCGCAGCAGCGCGCCGAAGGCCGCGACCTTCGTCGCCGCCGCCATGAAGCCGGTGACCGGGGTCGGGGCGCCCTGGTACACGTCGGGGGTCCACATGTGGAACGGGACCGCGCCGACCTTGAACAGCAGGCCCATCAGCACCAGCGCCCCGCCGATCAGCAGCAGCGCGTCGTTGCCCATGGTGTCGGCGAGCGCCGGGTCGATGTTGGCCACCGTGCCGTCGACGACGTCGGCGATCGCCGCGTACGAGACGGAGCCCGCGTAGCCGTAGATCAGGGCGATCCCGAACAGCAGGAACGCCGAGGAGAAGGCGCCCAGCAGGAAGTACTTCACCGCGGCCTCCTGCGACATCAGCCGCTGGCGGCGGGCGAGGGCGCAGAGCAGGTACAGCGGGAGGGAGAAGACCTCCAGGGCCACGAACAGCGTCAGCAGGTCGGCGGCCGCCGGGAAGATCAGCATGCCGGAGATCGCGAACAGGGCGAGGGGGAAGACCTCGGTGGTGGTGAACCCGGCCTTGACGGCTGCCTGCTCGCTGTCGCTGCCCGGTACGGAGGCCGCCTGGGCGGCGAAGGAGTCCACCCGCTTGCCGTGCGCCCGGGGGTCCAGGCGCCGTTCGGCGAAGGTGAAGACGGCCACGATCGAGGCCAGCAGGATGGTGCCCTGCAGGAACAGGGCGGGCCCGTCGACGGCGACGGCGCCCATCGCCGCGATGTGCGCCTTGTCCCCCGCGTACCCGCCGGCGGCGAGCCCGACGACCGCCGCGAACGCCGAGGCGAGCGCGGCGACGGCGAGGAACACCTGCACGTAGTAGCGGGACCTGCGCGGGACGAAGGCCTCCACGAGGATCCCGAGGACCGCCGCGCCCACCACGATGAGCGTGGGCGCGAGCTGCGCGTACTCGATGTGCGGGGCGGGGATCCGCTCGGCGGGCGCCTGGGCGGCGAGAGCCCACACCCCCTGGGCAGCAGTTGCGGTGCTCACTTCGCCGCCTCCCCGTTCCTGGCCTCGACAGCCACCTCGGGCTTCGGGTCCTTCTGCTTCACGTCCGACAGGGTGTGCTGCACCGCCGGGTTGACGATGTCGGTCAGCGGCTTGGGGTACACGCCCAGGCCGATCAGCAGCGCGATCAGCGGGGCGACCACGAGCAGCTCGCGCAGGCGCAGGTCCGGCATGGTGCGGACCTGCTCCTTCACGGGGCCGGTCATGGTGCGCTGGTAGAGCACCAGCGTGTACAGGGCGGCCAGGACGATGCCGATGGTGGCGATGACACCGATGGCCGGGTACCGGGAGAACGTGCCGACCAGCACCAGGAATTCGCTGACGAACGGCGCGAGGCCGGGCAGCGAGAGGGTGGCGAGGCCGCCGATCAGGAAGGTGCCGGCGAGCACCGGGGCCACCTTCTGCACGCCGCCGTAGTCGGCGATGAGCCGGGAGCCGCGCCGGGAGATCAGGAAGCCGGCGACGAGCATCAGCGCCGCCGTCGACAGGCCGTGGTTGACCATGTAGAGCGTCGCCCCGGACTGCCCCTGGGAGGTCATCGCGAAGATGCCCATGATGATGAAGCCGAAGTGGGAGATCGAGGCGTACGCGACCAGCCGCTTGATGTCGCGCTGCCCGACCGCGAGCAGCGCGCCGTAGACGATGCTGACCAGGGCCAGGACGAGGATCACCGGAGTGGCCCACTTGCTGGCGTCGGGGAAGAGCCCGAGGCAGAAGCGGAGCATCGCGAAGGTGCCGACCTTGTCGACGACCGCGGTGATCAGCACGGCGACCGGGGCGGTGGCCTCGCCCATCGCGTTCGGCAGCCAGGTGTGCAGCGGCCACAGCGGGGCCTTCACCGCGAAGGCGAAGAAGAAGCCGAGGAACAGCAGCCGCTCGGTGTTGGTCGCCATGTCCAGGGTGCCCGCGGCGCGGGCGGCCGTGATCTCCTGGAGCGAGAAGTTCCCGGCGACGACGTACAGCCCGATGACCGCGGCCAGCATGATCAGGCCGCCGACCAGGTTGTAGAGGAGGAACTTGACCGCCGCATACGACCGCTGCGCGGCCGCGTTCTCGTCCGTGCCCGCATGGGCCCGGTCCCCGAAGCCGCCGATGAGGAAGTACATCGGGATGAGCATGGCTTCGAAGAAGATGTAGAAGAGGAAGACGTCGGTGGCCTCGAAGGAGATGACCACCATCGCCTCGACCATGAGGATCAGGGCGAAGAAGCCCTGGGTCGGCCGCCAGCGGCTCGAGCTCGTCTCCAGGGGGTCGGCGTCGTGCCAGCCGGCGGCGATGACGAAGGGGATCAGCAGCGCGGTCAGCCCGATCAGCGCCACCCCGATGCCGTCGACGCCGAGTTCGTACCGGACGCCGAAGTCGGCGATCCAGCTGTGGGACTCGGTGAGCTGGTAGCGCGCGCCGCCGGGCTCGAAGCGGACCGCGACGAGCACGGCCAGCACCAGCGTGGCCAGCGAGAAGAGCAGCGCGAGCCACTTGGCGGCGGTCCGCCGGGCGGCCGGGACGGCCGCCGTGAGGACCGCGCCGGCCGCGGGGACCGCGGCCGTCACCGTCAACAACGGAAAGGACATACTCACACCGCCCTCATCAGCAGGGTCGCGGCGATGAGGATCGCCGTGCCCCCGAACATCGAGACCGCGTAGCTGCGGGCGTAGCCGTTCTGGAGCTTGCGCAGCCGGCCCGACAGGCCGCCGACCGAGGCGGCGGTCCCGTTGACGACCCCGTCGACCAGGCTGTGGTCGACGTACACCAGGGAGCGGGTCAGGTGCTCCCCGCCGCGCACCAGCACGATGTGGTTGAAGTCGTCCTGGAGCAGGTCGCGGCGGGCTGCCCGGGTGAGCAGGCTGCCGCGCGGGGCGGTGACGGGGACCGGCCGGCGCCCGTACATGGCCCAGGCGATCGCGACGCCGACGACGAGGCAGGCCATCGTCGCGAGGGTCACGGTCATGGCGCCGACCGGCGGGTTCCCGTGCTCGTACCCGGTGACGGGCTCCAGCCACTTCAGGAACCGGTCGCCGATGGCGAAGAAGGCGCCGGCGAAGACCGAGCCGAAGGCCAGCAGGATCATCGGGATCGTCATGGACTTCGGGGACTCGTGCGGGTGCGGCAGCTCGCCGGCGTGGTGCTCCGCGGCAGGCTCGGCGCTCGGCACCGCGTCGGCGTCGGGGGCGGGCTGCCAGCGCTTCTCGCCGAAGAAGGTCATCAGCATGACCCGGGTCATGTAGAAGGCGGTGACGGCCGCGCCGAGGAGGGCCGCGCCGCCGAGGATCCAGCCCTCGGTGCCGCCCTTGGCGAAGGCCGCCTCGATGATCTTGTCCTTGGAGAAGAAGCCGGACAGGCCGGGGAAGCCGATGATGGCGAGGTAGCCGAGGCCGAAGGTCACGAAGGTGATCGGCATGTACCGGCGCAGGCCGCCGTACTTGCGCATGTCGACCTCGTCGTTCATCCCGTGCATCACGGAGCCGGCGCCGAGGAAGAGGCCCGCCTTGAAGAAGCCGTGCGTCACCAGGTGCATGATCGCGAAGACGTAGCCGACGGGGCCGAGGCCGGCGGCGAGGACCATGTAGCCGATCTGCGACATCGTCGACCCGGCGAGGGCCTTCTTGATGTCGTCCTTCGCGCAACCGACGATCGCACCGAAGAGCAGCGTGACCGCGCCCACGACGGTGACGGCGAGCTGTGCGTCGGGCGCCCCGTTGAAGATCGCCCCGGAGCGGACGATCAGGTAGACGCCGGCGGTGACCATGGTCGCGGCGTGGATGAGGGCCGAGACCGGGGTCGGGCCCTCCATCGCGTCGCCGAGCCAGGACTGCAGCGGCACCTGCGCCGACTTGCCGCAGGCGGCGAGCAGCAGCATCAGCGCGATCGCGGTCAGCGTCCCCTCGGACGCCTTGCCCGCCGAGGCCAGCACCGGCGTGAACGCGAAGGTCCCGAAGGTGGTGAACATGACCATGATCGCGATGGAGAGCCCCATGTCGCCGACCCGGTTGACCAGGAAGGCCTTCTTCGCGGCGGTCGCCGCGCTGGGCTTGTGCTGCCAGAAGCCGATGAGCAGGTACGAGGCCAGGCCCACGCCCTCCCAGCCGACGTACAGCAGCAGGTAGTTGTCGGCGAGGACCAGCAGCAGCATCGCCGCGAGGAAGAGGTTCAGGTAGCCGAAGAAGCGGCGGCGGCGCTCGTCGTGCTCCATGTACCCGATCGAGTACAGGTGGATGAGCGTGCCCACCCCGGAGATCAGCAGGACGAACGTCATCGACAGCTGGTCCAGCCGGAAGGCGACGTCCGCCTGGAAGCCCTCGACCGGGATCCAGCGGTACAGGAACTGGTGCAGGGTCCGCTCGTCGGCGCTGCGCCCCAGCATGTCCGCGAACAGGGCGACGCCGATGCCGAAGGAGACGGCGGCGAGCAGGGTGCCGATCCAGTGGCCGGCCCCGTCGAGGCGCCGGCCGCCGCACAGCAGCACCGCCGCTCCGAGCAGGGGCGCCGCCACCAGCAGCGCAATCAGATTCTCCACTGTGTACGCCCCTTACAGCTTCATCAGGCTGGCGTCGTCGACCGAGGCCGAGTGGCGGGTACGGAACAGCGACACGATGATCGCGAGGCCCACCACGACCTCCGCGGCGGCGACGACCATCGTGAAGAACGCGATGATCTGGCCGTCGAGGTTGCCGTGCATCCGGGAGAACGCCACGAACGCGAGGTTGCAGGCGTTGAGCATCAGCTCCACGCACATGAACAGCACGATGGTGTTGCGCCGGATCAGCACGCCCGCGGCGCCGATGGTGAACAGCAGGGCCGCCAGGTACAGGTAGTTGACCGGGTTCACTTCGAGGCCTCCTCACGGCCGAGGCGCTCCGCCGACCGCCGCTCCAGGGCCTTCAGGTCCGACAGCGCCTCGGGCGAGACGTCGCGGATCTGGCCGCGGGCGCGCAGCGTCTTGCTGACGGTCAGCTCGGACGGGGTGCCGTCCGGCAGCAGGCCGGCGACGTCCACCGCGTTGTGCCGGGCGTACACGCCGGGCGCGGGCAGCGGCGGGACCTGGACCCCCTCGCGCACGCGCCGCTCGGCGAGCTCGCGCTGGGTGGCGGCCCGCTCGGTGCGCTCGCGGTGGGTCAGCACCATCGCGCCGACGGCGGCGGTGATCAGCAGCGCGCCGGTGATCTCGAAGGCGAAGACGTACTTGGTGAAGATCAGCTCCGCGAGGCCCTCCACGTGCCCGGCGGAGTTGACCCGCCCCAGCCCGTTGAAGTGCTTCAGGGAGGCGTTGGCGATCCCGGCGATCAGCAGGACGCCGAAGCCGAGCCCGCACAGGGCGGCCAGCCAGCGCTGGCCCTTGATGGTCTCCTTCAGCGAGTCCGCGGCGGTGACGCCGACGAGCATGACCACGAAGAGGAACAGCATCATGATCGCGCCGGTGTAGACGATCACCTGGACCACGCCCAGGAAGTACGCCCCGTTGGCGAGGTAGAACACCGCCAGGACGATCATCGTCCCGGCGAGGCTGAGGGCGCTGTGCACGGCCTTCTTCATCAGGATCGTGGCCAGCGCGCCGATCACGGCGACCGTGCCCAGGATCCAGAACTGCACCGCCTCGCCCGTGGAGGTGAGGGTGGCCGCGCCCGCGGCGATCGCGCTCACGCCCCCACCCCCTCGGCCTTGTCCTTCTCCTGGTCCTTCTCCTGCGCGGACTCGCCCTTGGACACCGCCGCCTGCCGCTCGGTGCCCGGGGCGGCGCCCGTCACCAGACCGCGGTAGTAGTCCTGCTCGTCCGTGCCCGGGTACATCGCGTGCGGGGCCTCGACCATGCCCTCGGTCAGCCCGGCGAGCAGCTGCTCCTTGGTGTAGATCAGCGACTCGCGGCTGGAGTCGGCCAGCTCGAACTCGTTCGTCATCGTCAGCGCCCGCGTCGGGCACGCCTCGATGCACAGCCCGCACAGGATGCAGCGGGCGTAGTTGATCTGGTAGACGCGGCCGTAGCGCTCACCCGGGGAGTAGCGCTCCTCCTCCGTGTTGTCCGCGCCCTCCACGTAGATGGCGTCCGCGGGGCAGGCCCAGGCGCACAGCTCGCACCCGATGCACTTCTCCAGACCGTCCGGGTGCCGGTTGAGCTGGTGCCGTCCGTGGAAGCGCGGCGCGGTGGTCTTCTGCTGCTCCGGGTACTGCTCGGTGAGGCGCTTCTTGAACATGGCCTTGAAGGTCACGCCGAAGCCGGCCACCGGGTTCTGCCACTTCTCGTCAGACACGTCTCAACCCTCCTCTCGGTCGTTGTCGGTGTTCGCGCCGCCACTGACCATCAGCTCCCGCTCCTCGCGGGGCCGCCTGCGCGGTACGGGTTCCGGCCGCTGGCCGGGCTTGGGCGGTACGGGGAACCCGCCCGCGAACGGGTCGAAGGGCTCGGCCGCGGCGGCCGCCCCGGCCTCCTCGGCGGCGGTCTTCTCCCGCCGGTCGCGGAAGAAGTCGGCGACGAAGGACAGCAGCAGGACGGCCACGACGCCGCCGCCCACGTACAGGACGATCTCGCTGAAGTCGTAGCGCTCGTTGCGCAGGGCCCGCACGGTGGCCACGAGCATCAGCCACAGCACCGAGACCGGGATCAGGACCTTCCAGCCGAGCTTCATCAGCTGGTCGTAGCGGACGCGGGGCAGCGTGCCGCGCAGCCAGATGAAGAAGAACAGCAGCAGCTGCACCTTGAGGGTGAACCAGAGCAGCGGCCACCAGCCGTGGTTGGCGCCCTCCCAGTACGTCGAGATCGGCGCGGGGGCCCGCCAGCCGCCGAGGAAGAGGGTCACCGACACCGCCGAGACGGTGACCATGTTGACGTACTCCGCCAGCATGAACATCGCGAACTTGATCGACGAGTACTCGGTGTTGAAGCCGCCGACGAGGTCGCCCTCGGACTCCGGCATGTCGAAGGGGGCGCGGTTCGTCTCGCCGACCATCGTCACCACGTAGATCAGGAACGACACCGGCAGCAGCACGATGTACCAGCGGTCGGCCTGCGCCTCCACGATCGCCGAGGTCGACATCGAGCCGGAGTAGAGGAAGACCGAGGCGAACGCCGCGCCCATCGCGATCTCGTAGCTGATCATCTGCGCACAGGAGCGCAGGCCGCCCAGCAGCGGGTACGTCGAGCCCGAGGACCAGCCCGCGAGCACGATCCCGTAGATCCCGACCGAGGCCACCGCGAGGATGTACAGCATCGCGATCGGCAGGTCGGTCAGCTGCATCGCGGTGCGCTGCCCGAAGATCGACACCTCGTTGCCGGCCGGCCCGAACGGGATCACCGCGATCGCCATGAACGCCGGGATCGCCGCGACGATCGGGGCGAGCACGTAGACGACCTTGTCGGCGCGCTTGACGATGATGTCTTCCTTGAGCATCAGCTTCACGCCGTCGGCGAGCGACTGCAGCATGCCCCAGGGGCCGTGCCGGTTCGGGCCGATGCGCAGCTGCATCCAGGCGACGACCTTGCGCTCCCACACGATGGAGAAGAGCACGGTCACCATCAGGAAGGCGAAGCAGAACACCGCCTTCACCACGACCAGCCACCAGGGGTCCGTCCCGAACAGGGACAGGTCCTCGGCAGCGAGCTGTACCGCGTTCACGCGTCCACCTCCGCAGTGGTGCCGCCTGCGCCGGCCCGGGTCGCCGGGCCGATCCGTACGAGGGTGCCCGGGTGGGCGCCGGTGTCGGCGCACACTCCGGAGCCGGTGGAGTTCAGCGGGAGCCAGACCACCCGGTCGGGCATCTCGGTGATCCGCAGCGGGAGTTCCATGCTGCCGGCCGGGCCGGACACGGCGAGGACGTCGCCGTCCTTGACGCCCGTCTCCGCGGCCGTGGCGGCCGACAGCCGGGCCGAGGCCTCGTGCCGGGTGCCCGCCAGCGCCTCGTCGCCCTCCTGGAGCAGGCCCAGGTCCAGCAGCAGCCGGTGGCCCGCGAGGACCGCCTCGCCCGCACCGGGGCGGGGCAGCGCCGCGGTCGGCGCCGACTGCTCCGCGGCCCGCTCCCCGGCCCACGGGCCGAGCCGGTCGATCTCCCGGCGTACGGCGTGCACGTCGGGCAGGCCCAGCGGCCGGTCGGCGGCGTCCGCCAGCATGTGCAGCACGCGGGCGTCGGCCGGGGCGAGCGGGCGGGTCATCTGGTCGGGCTTGAGCGCCGCCTCGAACGGCCGGACCCGGCCCTCCCAGTTGATGAACGTGCCCGCCTTCTCGGCGACGGCCGCGACCGGGAACACCACGTCGGCGTGGTCGGTGACCTCCCCGGGCCGCAGCTCCAGGCTGACCACGAAGGCCTCCTCCAGGGCGACGCGCGCCCGCTGCGGATCCGGCAGGTCCGCGACCTCGACGCCCGCGACCAGCAGCGCCCTCAGCTCGCCGCCGGCCGCGGCCTCCACGATCTGGCCGGTGTCGCGGCCGTAGCGGTGCGGCAGCTCCTGCAGCCCCCAGGCGGCCGCGACCTCGTCGCGGGCCCGCGGGTCGGTGGCCGGGCGCGCCCCGGGCAGCAGCGACGGCAGCGCGCCCGCCTCGACCGCGGCCCGCTCCCCGGCCCGGCGCGGGATCCACACCAGGCGGGCCCCGGTCGCGGCGGCCGCCCTTACGGCGGCGGTCAGCCCGCCGGGCACCCCGGCGAGGCGCTCCCCGACCACCAGGACCGCACCGGGCGCGCGCAGCGCCTCGGCGGCCGCCTCGCCGCCCGCCTCCAGGCCGGTCCGCGAGGCCAGCGCCTCCAGCCACTCCGGCTCGGTGCCGGGGGCGGCGGCCAGCAGGGTGCCGCCCGCCTTCTGCAGGCCGCGGGTGGCGAACGGGGCGAGGGCGAAGGTGCGCTGCCCCCGCTTGCGGAACGCCTTGCGCAGCCGCAGGAAGACCCCGGGGGCCTCCTCCTCCGCCTCGATGCCGACGAGCAGCACCGCCGGGGCTGCCTCCAGCTCGCGGTAGGTGACGCCGCCGCCGTCGAGGTCCGCCCCCGTGCCGGCCACGGTTGCGGCGAGGAACTCGGCCTCCTCCGGGCTGTGCACCCGGGCCCGGAAGTCGATGTCGTTGGTGTCCAGGACCACGCGGGCGAACTTGGCGTACGCGTAGGCGTCCTCGACGGTGAGCCGCCCGCCCGTCAGGACGCCGGCCCGGCCGCGCCCGGCGGCGAGGCCTGCGGCCGCGGCCTGAAGGGCCTCGGGCCAGCTCGCCGGCTCCAGGACGCCCGCGGCGCTCCTGACCAGCGGGGTCGTCAGCCGGTCGGGGCGCTGCGCGTAGCGGAACGCGAAGCGGCCCTTGTCGCAGATCCACTCCTCGTTGACCTCGGGGTCCTCCGCTGCCATCCGGCGCAGCACCTTGCCGCGGCGGTGGTCGGTGCGGGTCGCACAGCCGCCCGCGCAGTGCTCGCACACGCTCGGGGAGGAGACGAGGTCGAAGGGGCGGGAGCGGAAGCGGTACGCGGCCGAGGTGAGGGCGCCGACCGGGCAGATCTGGATGGTGTTGCCGGAGAAGTACGACTCGAAGGGGTCGCCCTCGCCGGTGCCGACCTGCTGCAGCGCGCCGCGTTCGAGCAGCTCGATCATCGGGTCGCCGGCGACCTGCGTGGAGAAGCGGGTGCAGCGCGCGCACAGCACGCACCGCTCCCGGTCCAGCAGCACCTGCGTGGAGATCGGCACCGGCTTCTCGTAGGTGCGCTTCTTACCCTCGAAGCGGGAGTCGGCGTTGCCGTGCGACATGGCCTGGTTCTGCAGGGGGCACTCGCCGCCCTTGTCGCAGACCGGGCAGTCCAGCGGGTGGTTGATCAGCAGCAGCTCCATCACGCCGCGCTGGGACTTCTCGGCTACCTCGGAGGTGAGCTGCGTCTTGACGACCATGCCGTCGGTGCAGGTGATGGTGCAGGAGGCCATCGGCTTGCGCTGGCCCTCGACCTCGACGATGCACTGGCGGCAGGCGCCGACCGGGTCGAGGAGCGGGTGGTCGCAGAACCGGGGGATCTCGATGCCGATCTGCTCGGCGGCCCGGATGACGAGGGTCCCCTTGGGGACCGACAGCTCGATGCCGTCGATGGTCAGGGAGACCGTGCCCTCGGGCGGCTGCGCCACCGCTCCGCCACCGCCGGTCGCGTTCGTGGTGACGGTCATGCGTTCACCTCCGTGTCGGCCCAGAGGGTCGACTTCCTGGGGTCGAAGGGGCAGCCCCTGCCCGTGATGTGCTGCTCGTACTCCTCGCGGAAGTACTTCAGCGAGGAGAAGATCGGGCTGGCGGCGCCGTCGCCGAGCGCGCAGAACGACTTGCCGTTGATGTTGTCGGCGATGTCGTTCAGCTTGTCGAGGTCGGACATGACGCCCTTGCCGGCCTCGATGTCGCGCAGCAACTGGACGAGCCAGTACGTGCCTTCGCGGCAGGGCGTGCACTTGCCGCAGGACTCGTGGGCGTAGAACTCCGTCCACCGGGTGACGGCCCGCACCACGCAGGTGGTCTCGTCGAAGCACTGCAGGGCCTTGGTGCCGAGCATGGACCCGGCCGCGCCGACGCCCTCGTAGTCGAGCGGCACGTCGAGGTGCTCGGCGGTGAACATCGGGGTGGAGGAGCCGCCCGGGGTCCAGAACTTCAGCTTGTGGCCGGGGCGCATCCCGCCGCTCATGTCGAGGAGCTGGCGCAGGGTGATGCCGAGGGGGGCCTCGTACTGGCCGGGGCCGGCGACGTGCCCGGAGAGGGAGTACAGGGTGAACCCGGGGGACTTCTCCGTCCCCATCGCCTTGAACCAGTCCTTGCCCTTGTTCAGGATCGCGGGAACCGACGCGATGGACTCGACGTTGTTCACCACAGTGGGGCAGGCGTAGAGCCCCTCGACGGCGGGGAAGGGGGGGCGCAGCCGGGGCTGACCGCGCCGGCCTTCGAGGGAGTCGAGGAGGGCCGTCTCCTCGCCGCAGATGTAGGCGCCCGCGCCCGCGTGCACGGTGATGTCGAGCTTCAGGCCGCTGCCGAGGATGTCCTCGCCGAGGTAGCCGGCCTCGTACGCCTCGCGCACCGCCTCGTGCAGGCGGCGCAGCACCGGCACGACCTCGCCGCGCAGGTAGATGAAGGCGTGCTCCGAGCGGATCGCATAGCAGGCGATGATCATTCCCTCGATGAGGGAGTGCGGGTTGGCGAAGAGCAGGGGGATGTCCTTGCAGGTGCCCGGCTCCGACTCGTCCGCGTTCACGACGAGGTAGTGCGGCTTGCCGTCGCCCTGCGGGATGAACTGCCACTTCATCCCGGTGGGGAAGCCCGCGCCGCCGCGGCCGCGCAGGCCCGAGTCCTTCACGTACGCGATGACCTCGTCCGGGGTCATCGCGAGCGCCTTGCGCAGCCCCTCGTAGCCCTCGTGGCGCCGGTAGGTCTCCAGCGTCCAGGACCGGGGCTCGTCCCAGAAGGCCGAGAGCACCGGTGCCAGCAGCTTCTCCGGGCTGGTGCCGTTCTCGTGCATGGCAGCAGTCACCGACATCACTCCCCCTCCTCGCCGCTCGCCTCGGCGCGCGGGTGCACGACCTTGCCGTGGTGCGCGGACTCGCCGCGGGCGATGCGCAGTCCGATCAGGGAGGCGGGGCCGGCGCCTCCGCTCTCCTCGACCGCGCCCTCGCGCTCGTCGGGGAAGCCCGCCAGGATCCGCGCGGTCTCCTTGTACGTGCACAGCCGGGCGCCCCGGGTCGGCGCCACGGGCCGGCCGGCGCGCAGGTCGTCGACGAGGTCCTTGGCGGAGGCGGGGGTCTGGTTGTCGAAGAACTCCCAGTTGACCATCACCACGGGGGCGTAGTCGCAGGCCGCGTTGCACTCGATGTGCTCGAGGGTGACCTTGCCGTCGGGGGTGGTGCCGTTGTTCTCGACGCCGAGGTGCTCCTTGAGCTCCTCGAAGATGGCGTCGCCGCCCATGACCGCGCACAGGGTGTTGGTGCAGACGCCGACCTGGTAGTCGCCCGAGGGCCGGCGCCGGTACATCGTGTAGAAGGTGGCGACGGCGGTGACCTCGGCGGTGGTCAGGCCCAGCACCTCGGCGCAGAAGCGGATGCCGGTGCGCGAGACGTAGCCCTCCTCGGACTGGGTCAGGTGCAGCAGCGGCAGGAGCGCGGAGCGGCTGTCGGGGTAGCGGGCGATGACCTCCTTCGCATCCGCTTCGAGCCGGGCGCGTACGTCCGCCGGGTAGTCCGGGGCCGGGAGCTGCGGCATGCCGAGCGAGATCTCTGTCATCGGTCGACGCCTCCCATCACGGGGTCGATGGAGGCGACGGCGACGATGACGTCGGCGACCTGGCCGCCCTCGCACATCGCGGCCATGGCCTGGAGGTTGGTGAAGGACGGGTCGCGGAAGTGGACCCGGTAGGGGCGGGTGCCGCCGTCGGAGACGACGTGGACGCCGAGCTCGCCCTTGGGGGACTCCACGGCCGCGTACGCCTGCCCGGCCGGCACCCGGAAGCCCTCGGTCACCAGCTTGAAGTGGTGGATGAGGGCCTCCATGGAGGTGCCCATGATGTTCTTGATGTGGTCGAGCGAGTTGCCGAGGCCGTCGGGGCCCATCGCGAGCTGCGCCGGCCAGGCGATCTTCTTGTCGGCGACCATGACCGGGCCGGGTTCCAGGCGGTCCAGGCACTGCTCGATGATCCGCAGCGACTGGCGCATCTCCTCGAGGCGGATCAGGAACCGCCCGTAGGAGTCGCAGGTCTCCGTCGTCGGCACGTCGAACTCGTAGGTCTCGTAGCCGCAGTACGGGTCGGACTTGCGCAGGTCGTGCGGCAGGCCGGCCGAGCGCAGGATCGGGCCGGTGGCGCCGAGGGCCATGCAGCCGGCGAGGTCGAGGTAGCCGACGTCCTGCATGCGGGCCTTGAAGATGGGGTTGCCGGTGGCGAGCTTGTCGTACTCGGGCAGGTTCTTCTTCATGGTCTTGAGGAAGTCGCGCAGCTGGTCCATGGCGCCCGGGGGCAGGTCCTGCGCGAGGCCGCCGGGGCGGATGAACGCGTGGTTCATGCGCAGGCCGGTGATCAGCTCGTAGATGTCGAGGATCAGCTCGCGGTCGCGGAAGCCGTAGATCATGATCGTGGTCGCGCCCAGCTCCATGCCGCCGGTGGCGATGCACACCAGGTGGGAGGAGAGCCGGTTGAGCTCCATCAGCAGGACGCGGATCACGGTGGCCCGGTCGGGGACCTGGTCGGTGATGCCGAGGAGCTTCTCGACGCCGAGGCAGTACGCCGTCTCGTTGAAGAAGGGCGTGAGGTAGTCCATGCGCGTGACGAAGGTGGTGCCCTGCGTCCAGTTCCGGAATTCGAGGTTCTTCTCGATGCCGGTGTGGAGGTAGCCGATGCCGCAGCGGGCCTCGGTGACGGTCTCGCCGTCGATCTCCAGGATCAGGCGGAGCACCCCGTGGGTGGACGGGTGCTGGGGGCCCATGTTGACGACGATGCGCTCGTCGTCCGCCTTGGCCGCCGAGCGGACGACCTCGTCCCAGTCGCCGCCGGTGACCGTGTAGACGGTGCCCTCGGTGGTCTCGCGCGACTCTGCGTGGTGTGACGTGGACATCAGCTGTACGACCTCCGCTGGTCGGGAGCCGGGATCTGGGCGCCCTTGTACTCGATGGGGATGCCGCCGAGCGGGTAGTCCTTGCGCTGCGGGAAGCCCTGCCAGTCGTCCGGCATCATGATCCGGGTGAGGGCCGGGTGTCCGTCGAAGACCAGGCCGAAGAAGTCGTACGTCTCGCGCTCGTGCCAGTCGTTGGTGGGGTAGACGGCGACGAGCGACGGGATGTGCGGGTCGCTGTCCGGCGCGGACACCTCCAGGCGGATCATCCGGCCGTGGGTGAGCGAGCGCAGGTGGTAGACGGCGTGCAGCTCGCGGCCCTTGTCCCCGGGGAAGTGCACGCCGCTGACGCCGGTGCACAGCTCGAAGCGCAGGGCGGGGTCGTCGCGCAGGGTGCGGGCCACGCGGACCAGGTGTTCGCGGGCGATGTGGAAGGTGAGCTCGCCGCGGTCGACGACGGTCTTCTCGATCGCGTTCTGCGGGAGCAGGTCCTGCTCCTCCAGCGCGCCTTCGAGTTCGTCGGCGACCTCGTCAAAGTACGAGCCGTACGGGCGGTGGCTGGCGCCGGGGAGGGCGACGGTGCGGACCAGGCCGCCGTAGCCGCTGGTGTCGCCGCCGCCGGCGGCGCCGAACATGCCCTTGCGGACGCCGATGACCTCGGGGCCGGCGCCGGAGTCGCGGGGGGCAGGAACGTTGTTCCCGCCCGGTTCGGGCTCGCCGTTGCCGTTGCCGTGGTTCGGGGTGGTCTCGCTCACCGGAGCAGCCCCTTCATCTCGATGGTGGGCAGGGCCTTGAGGGCCGCCGCCTCCGCCTCGCGGGCCGCCTCTTCCCGGTTCACGCCGAGCTTGGAGGACTGGATCTTCTGGTGGAGCTTGAGGATCGCGTCCACCAGCATCTCGGGGCGGGGCGGGCAGCCGGGGAGGTAGATGTCCACCGGGACGATGTGGTCGACGCCCTGCACGATGGCGTAGTTGTTGAACATTCCGCCCGAAGATGCACAAACCCCCATGGAGATGACCCATTTGGGAGCGGGCATCTGGTCGTACACCTGCCGCAGCACCGGCGCCATCTTCTGGCTGACCCGGCCGGCCACGATCATCAGATCGGCCTGGCGCGGCGAGCCGCGGAAGACCTCCATGCCGAAGCGGGCCAGGTCGTACCGGCCCGCCCCGGTGGTCATCATCTCGATCGCGCAGCAGGCCAGGCCGAAGGTCGCGGGGAAGACGGACGCCTTGCGCACCCAGCCCGCGGCCTGTTCGACGGTGGTCAGCAGGAAGCCGCTCGGCAGCTTTTCTTCCAGTCCCATGGGAATTCAGCCCCTCAGTCCCATTCCAGGCCGCCGCGACGCCAGACGTAGGCGTAGGCGACGAAGACCGTGAGCACGAAGAGCAGCATCTCGACGAGCCCGAAGATCCCCAGGGAGTCGAAGGTGACCGCCCAGGGGTAGAGGAAGACAACTTCGATGTCGAAGACGATGAAGAGCATCGCCGTCAGGTAGTACTTGATCGGGAAGCGACCGCCGCCGGCCGGTGTGGGCGTGGGCTCGATACCGCATTCGTACGCCTCGAGCTTCGCCCGGTTGTACCGTTTGGGACCGATCAGCGTGGCCATGACCACGGAGAAGATCGCAAACCCTGCGCCGAGGGCGCCGAGCACGAGGATGGGCGCGTAGGCATTCACGCTCCTCGCTCCTTCCAGTCGTCCTTGACCGTTGGACCGCTGCGCCGGCCGGTGGAAGATCACGTACATGTGAGGCAGTTCACAAGCCGGACTGCTGCGCATCCTATGCCCGCCGATCTGTGATCTGCGACACGGGTGACAACACCGAGTTTGTGATCTCCACCACCTGACGAACGATCATGAAGTCCGATGAGTGGTGATCTACGCACGCGAAGCATCCATGTGATCACCAAAGGTGACATCCGAGCCCGTTACCCCAGGTAGAAGGAGCCCTGCCCTATCAAACGATGTGGGTGGCAGGCAAATTTGCAAGATCGCGCCAATGGCTGTAAAGGGATCCGCGTCGCCCGGTCGGGGGAGGCCCCGGGGACGGGAGTGGACGCGTGCATCCGTTCACGATCTCCGGCCGGTGCCGGAACGATCTTCCGGGCGGGCCGACCCCGCCCCCGCAACCCCTCCGAGGCGTCCTCCGGACCCCTCACGCTCACGGCATGCTCACGACGAGATCACGAGCGGGCCACAGGGCCCGCACGGCGAGACTCTCCTGTGACCTGCACCACACCGAATCCGTGACTCCGAAAGCGGGCTTGGCCAACAGTGCGCCGGGATGGTAGGCCCCGGGTCAATTCGGACTTATTACTGAAACCCCATGATCACAGCCTTGTGAAGGGGTGTCCGATACGTCCGTTACGGCGTCAATAAGACGCGCCGGGTGTCCGGTTCGCGCCGCCTGGCGCGCAACTGTGGCGCAGACCACGTTTCTTGAAGGGAACCCAGGCCCCCTGATAGCGGTTGTTCTCATGTCCCACACCGCTCACATACCCAGCCACCGGAAGCCCCGTCGCAGCGCCTCGAAGCTCGCGGTGCGCGCCGGAGTTGCCGGTGGCGTCCTCAGCACCCTGGCGATGGCCGGCACGGCGAGCGCGTCCCCCGCCGAGCCCGTGACCGAGACGCTCGAGATGCCGGTCCTCAACCTGGACCTGGCCGCCGAGGTGTCCTCCGCCGTCACCACCGCCGCCGACAACACCCGTGCGGCCGCCGTCAACGGGGAGCTGCAGGCCGAGGAGGAGAGCGCCCGCACCGGCGCCGCCGCCGAGGCGAAGCAGGCCAAGGAAGCGGCCGAGAAGAAGGCGAAGGAGGAGGCGGACCGCAAGGCCGAGGCCGAGCGCGCCACCCGCAACGCCGCCCGCACCACGCTGCAGAACGCCTCCGCCTCGGGCGAGATGGGCGAAGGCACCGTGACCGCCCCGGCGACCGGCTCCGCCGCCGCCATCGTGAACTTCGTCCGCGCGCAGGTCGGCAAGGCCTACATCAGCGGCGCCACCGGCCCCTCCGCGTACGACTGCTCCGGCCTCGTCCAGGCCGCCTACCGCAAGGCCGGCATCTCCCTGCCGCGCGTCTCCCAGGACCAGTCCGCGGAGGGCACCTCGGTCTCCCTGAGCGCCCTGCAGCCGGGCGACGTCCTGTACTGGGGCTCCCGCGGCAGCGCCTACCACGTCGCCATCTACGTCGGCGGCGGCAAGTTCGTCGGCGCGCAGAACCCCAGCACGGGCATCGTCGAGCGCAACCTGAGCTACGACCGTCCGACGGGCGCCGTCCGCATCCTCTGAGCCCTCTGAGCCCTCTGAGCCCGCTCCGGCGGGGCACCACGGCACGGCACACGGCGAAGGGCCGGTACTCCCCCGCTCGGGGGTGGAGTACCGGCCCTTCGCCGTGCTGCGGCCCCGCGGCGGCTCAACCGAGCCGGTGGCCCGCGGCGGCTCAGCGGCGGCTCAGCCGAGCTGCGCCGCCAGCTTGAAGCGGGCCTCGCGCTGCCGCTCGTACAGCGCGAGCGTCTCGGCGTGCTGCTCCACGAGCCGCTCCTGGTAGGCCTTCTCGACCGCGGCCCAGATGCCGACCAGGTTCACCTCGCGCTTGCACGCCACGTCGGCCTTGGCCGCCGCTACGGCCTTCGGCCCGGAGAGCTCGTCCTCCAGCCCGAGCTTCTCCACGACCTCGTAGGGCGTCGGGATACCGCCGTATCCGGACGAACCCATACAGGCCGACCACTTGGCGAGGACTTCCGCGACCCGGGAGTCCCCCTTGGCGCGTTCGTGCGCCTCCGAGGCCAGGCCGAACGCGAACAGCAGGTCCACGCTGTCCTTCGTCGGCGCGTACAGCTTGCGGTAGCCCTCCCGGCCGCAGCCGCCGGCCGGGACCTTGATCCCGCCGACCTCGATCCCGCTGTCCACCGCGGCGGCCTCCTCCTCGCTCTTGGCATCGGGGGCCTTCGCGCCCTGCGCACCGCCCGGGGCCTCGCCGTGCAGCACCGTGTACGCGGCGTCGCTCAGCTGCGGCGGCGGCGGCTTGGCCGGACGCCCGGCGCCCGCGGTCTTGTCGTACCCGTGGGCCGCCGCGTACTCCGGATCGGCCAGGCCGTAGAGGTAGCGGTGCCGGTCCTCGGGGGTGCCGCCGCCGGTCGGCGCGGCGGCCGTGACCCCCTCGTAGGTGAACCCGTAGCGGGCCATGCACCGCGCGACGAACCCCTCCTGGACCCGGCCCATGCGGGCCGACTCGGCCTCGGTGTCCGTGTACGCGTCCATCGGCAACGCGATCGAGGCGGTGGCCGGGGACACGGCGACGGGACCGAGCTCGGGCTCGCCCTGCGCCCCGCCGCCGTCCCCGCCGGAGCAGCCGGCCAGGAGGGCGGCCGCCAGCAGGACGGCGGTCGGTGCGAGGGGTCGGCGCACGCGCGGGCCCGGTCGGCCGGCACGGGGCCGGCGGGAAGGGCGGGGACGGTGGACAGTGCGCATCGGATCGGGTTCCTCCGCCCGGATCAGGCGTGGAGGGTGTAGGTGGCGGAGCTGATCTCGTTCTTGAAGGTGCTGGATGCGTTGCCCTTGTAGTTGCTGGGGATCTCGCCGACGTTGCCGTCGAGGCCCGCGTCGGTGCCGACCTTCCAGGCGTACACGTCCCGGTTCCAGTAGGACTCGGTGTTGTCGTTCACGTTCTGGCCGGCGCCGGAGCAGCCGGACTTGAAGTAGTTGTCGCTGAAGTTGAGGTCCTCGCCGTACAGGTCGAAAACGCAGCCGCTCTGGTACGTCGTCCAGAACAGGCCGAACTCATTGACCTCCAGGTTCCCGTCCTTTCCGTAGGCGGCCGACGGGCCCGCGACGGCCAGAACGGTCGCGCAGGCCGAAAGGACGGCCGCGCAGCCGACGGTGATTCTCCGCATTCCCTTGTCCATTTTTCGCTCCTCATTCCTCGGTGCTGTTGATGGCGGGCCGCAACGGATTCATGACGGTGCGTGCCCGGCCAGGGATTCAACAGGCGAAACCTGCATCAGGAAAGAGCGTTTCTCACCTGATGGACAGTCATTTCTGTTGCCTGATCGGTAACTTGTGCTGATCAGGACAAGTCCCTACTATCGGCCGACGCACGCCGCCGGGCATCCTCCGGACGCGGTCGCGCACTTTCTCATCTCTCTCGGTCTGGGGAATCACCGTCGTGCACGCACGCAATATCGCCGCCGCCCTGCTCCTGCTGACTTTTTCCCTGACTGCATGCAGCGGAGACAAAGAACCGAAGGCGAGTGACAGCCCGGCGCCGAGCGCCGCGGAAATCGCCTACTTCGACTGCCTGGAAAAGCAGGGCGTCGCCGTCGTCCACACCGATTCCGGGGTCCCGCGCGAGGACAAGACCAAACCCTGGAACGAAGCCGCGCACACCGCCTGCGCCGCGCTGAACCCGGCACCGAAGACGCCGGCCCCGCCCACCGCGGAGGAACTGGCCGCCGCCCGCAAGCAGTCGGAATGCCTGCGCGCCGAGGGTGTCACCTGGTACCCGGACCCCGACCCGGCCACCGGCGAGATCGACCAGACCAAGGCCACCCCCGAGCAGTGGGCCGCCCTCAAGACCCAGCACACCGCGGCCCTGGCGAAGTGCCGTCCGGCCAGGTGAGCGCACTCGACCGGGGGCGCCGGGCCGTTCTCGCGGTGGTCGGCGCGGCCGCGCTGATGGCCGTCGGCGGGCTGGTGGCCACCACGCTGGTGAAATCACCCGCGCAGGTCGCCGCCGAGACCGGGCCGCCCGTACAGCGCCCGCTGACCGCCGAGGTCGAGCAGCGCGTCCTCGCCACCAGGGTCGTCATGCGCGGCACCGTCACCGCCGACCAGAGCGTCGCCGTCTCCCCGCAGGGCATGCGCTCCGGCGAGGGCGCGGGAGCGGCCGTGGTGACCAAGCTGCCGCTGAAGGCCGGGGACGCCGTCACGGCCGGGCAGCTGCTCGCCGAGGTGTCCGGGCGGCCGGTGTTCGCCCTGCACGGCGGCCTGCCGATGTACCGGGACCTGCGGCCGGGGGCCACCGGCGACGACGTCGCACAGCTGCAGAAGGCGCTGCGCTCCCTCGGCCACGACCCGGGCGGGGACGCCAAGGGCGTCTTCGGGCCGGGTACGAAGGCGGCGCTGGCGGCCCAGTACAAGGCCATCGGCTACGAGCCGCTGCCCGCGGTCGCCGACGGCGGGGCGGCGCTCAAGGCGGCGCGCGAGGCGGTCCGCTCGGCTGAATGGGCCGTGGAGGACGCCGAGGGCCGGGGCGGCGGGGCCCAGGGCGACGGCGCAGCCACCGGGACCGCCACCGGCAAGCCGGCCGCCGGGGCCACGGCGGCGCCGACGGCCACTGCCGCCCCCACCGCCGAGGCCGCGGCCGGCTCCAAGGCGCCGGCGGGCGCAGGCGCGAGGGACCTGGCCCGGGCCCGCCAGGCCCTCGTCGAGGCCCGGGCCGCGCTCCGGGCCGCGGAGGCCGCCGACGGGCCGATGCTGCCCGCCTCCGAGGCGGTGTTCCTCTCGGGCTTCCCCGCCCGCGTCGACTCGATCGGGGCGCAGATCGGCGCCCCGGCGACCGGGGCGGTCCTGACCGTGTCGGCCGGGGAGCTGGTGGTGGAGGCGTACCTGAAGGACGACAAGAAGCAGCTGCTGCGCGCCGGGATGCCGGTGGTGATCTCCTCCGAGGCCGTCGGCACCGACCTCCGGGGCAAGGTGGCCCTGGTGGCCGCCGAGCGCTCCTCCGGCCGGCCCGGGGGCGCGCAGCAGGGCCAGGGCGGCGGCCAGGACGCCAAGGGCGGCGGAGCCGGTCCCGGCGGCGGGAGCGGCGCGGCGGACCTCGGCCACCGGATGGTCGTCCGCGCCGAGGGGGCGCTGCCGGCGGCCCTGGCCGGGCAGGACGTACGGCTGACCGTGGAGTCCGCCGCCACCGACGGCGCGGCCCTGGTGGTGCCGGTCACCGCCGTCTCCGCGGGGGCCGACGGCCGCACCGTCGTCACCGCCGTCGCCCCCGACGGCAGCGCGCGGCACCGGGTGGAGGTCCGCACCGGCACCACGGGCGACGGCTTCGTCTCGGTGACCCCGACCCGGCAGGGCGCCCTCACCCCCGGCACCCGGGTGATCGTCGGGACCGCCGCGGGCCCCCGCAAGGATGCCCGCCGGTGACGCGGCCGCCCGTGATCGAGTTCCGGGGGGTCGGGCTCACCTACCCCGGGACGCCCCCCGTGGCGGCGCTGCAGCCGTGCGAGCTGACGGTGGAGCGAGGGGAGTTCATCACCGTCGTCGGACCCTCCGGCTCCGGGAAGTCCACCTTCCTCAACGTCGCCGGGCTGCTCGACGCGCCCACCGCCGGCCGCTACCTCCTCGACGGGATCGACACCGCCGCCCTGCCCGACCGGGAGCGCACCGCCCTGCGCGGGCGGCGGATCGGGTTCGTCTTCCAGTCCTTCCACCTGCTGCCCCACCGCTCGGCCCTGGAGAACGTCACCCTCGCCATGCTGTACACCGAAGTGCCCCGCGCCGAACGCCTCGTACGGGCCCGCGACGCCCTCGACCGGGTCGGGCTCGGCCACCGCGCGGACGCCGTCCCGGGCCGGCTGTCCGGCGGTGAGCGCCAGCGCGTGGCCATCGCCCGCGCCCTGGTCTCCGAGCCCTCGCTGCTGCTGTGCGACGAGCCCACCGGCAACCTCGACTCGGCCAACGCCGGCTCGGTCCTGGCCCTGCTGGACGAACTGCACGCCGCCGGCATGACCGTCCTGGTCATCACCCACGATCCGGCGGTCGCCGCCCGCGGCCGCCGCACCCTGGCCATCCGCGACGGGCGGGTGTCCGGATGAGGGCCCGTACGCCGCCCGCGCCGTCGGGCAGCGCCGTCCCCCTGACCCGGCTTTCGGTCCGCGACGCGGTGTCCGAGGCCGTCGCCGGCATGCTGCGCCGCCCCGGCCGGGCGGTGCTGACCGCCCTCGGCACCGTCCTCGGCGTCGGCAGCTTCGTGGCGGTGCTCGGCCTGACCGCCACCATCTCCTCCCAGATAGACGGCCGGTTCACCGTCCTGACCGCCACGGAGGTCACCGTCGAGGACGTGGCCGGGCAGCACGACGAGTTCGCGGCCCCCGCCTTCCCCGCGGACGCCGAGGGCCGCCTGCGGCAGGTGGCGGGCATCGCGCACGCCGGGGTGCTGTGGACCGTACGCCTGGACGCGAAGACCCCGATCGCGGCCCTGCCGCCGTCCGCGGGCCCCGCCGCAGGCACCGCAACCGGCACCGGCGGGATGTCGGTCGTGGCCGCCTCCCCGGGGGCCGTCGCCGCCCTCGCCCCGGTCCTCGGCCAAGGCCGGCTCTACGACGACTTCGCCGAGCGGACCCGCCAGCGCGTCGCCGTCATCGGCAGCGGCGTCGCCGACCGCCTCGGCATCACCACCCTGGCCACCCGGCCCGTCGTGTACGTCGGCCAGGAGCCTTTCACCGTGGCGGGCATCCTGGCCGACGTCGGCCGCAAGCCGGAGCACCTGATGTCGGTCCTGGTGCCCCGGGCCACCGCCGAGGAGCTGTGGGGCCCGCCGGGGCCCGCGCAGGCGACCCTGCTCATCGACACCGAGCTCGGCGCCGCCCGGCAGGTCGCCGAGCTCGCCCCGCTCGCCCTGCGCCCGGACCACCCCGAGCACCTGAAGGCCGTACCGCCGCCCGACCCGCGGATGCTGCGCTCGGCCGTGACCTCCGACCTCAGCGCGCTGTTCCTGCTGCTCGCCGGGATCTGCCTGGTCATCGGCGCGGTCGGGATCGCGAACACCACGCTCGTCGCCGTGCTGGAGCGGACCGGGGAGATCGGGCTGCGGCGGGCGCTGGGGGCCCGCGGCCGCCACATATCGGCGCAATTCCTCCTCGAATCGGCCACCTTGGGCGCGCTGGGCGGGCTGGTCGGCACCTCGCTGGGCGAACTCACCGTGGTCGCCGTGTCCTTGGCCCGCGCCTGGACCCCCGTGATCCACCCGCTGACGGTCGCCGCCGCCCCGCTCGCCGGACTGCTCACCGGCCTGCTCGCCGGTGTTCACCCCGCGTTGCGGGCGGCCCGTGTCGAACCGGCCGAGGCCCTGCGAAGATAGCCGGGTGCAGTCGAGCGTACGGATCCGTGGAGGTGGTGGTCCCGTGGACACCGGACCGTACGAGGACCACGGCAGCGCCGCTCCCGGGGGCGACCCCACCGCGGCCCCCGCCGCGGCCGGCCTCTTCCTCCTCGCCGCCGGCGGCTTGCTGCTGAACACCACCCGCCCCTGGCACAAGCCGGGCCACCCGGCCCTGCTCGGCCTCACCTGGACCGTGGCCCTGGCCATGCTCCTGTGGGGCGCGACCCTCCTCACCCGCTCCATCCGCGCGACCCACGGTCCCACCGCCCCGCCGCAGGACCCCGCCGCACTGGACGAGCCGCCCCGCCCCGGGGATTTCCCGACCCGGCCCGCCTGACCGCCGCTGCGCGGAGCAGCGGCAGCGGGCCGGGGCAGCGCGGCCCGGGGTCAGGCCCTCGGGGCCACCTTCGACAGGCCGTTGATGATGCGGTCCATCGCGTCGCCGCCCGCCGGATCGGTCAGGTTGGCCAGCATCTTCAGCGTGAACCGCATCAGCACCGGGTGCGTCAGGCCGCGCTGCGTGGCGACCTTCATGACCTTCGGGTTCCCGATCAGCTTCACGAAGGCGCGGCCCAGCGAGTAGTAGCCGCCGTAGGTCTCCTTGAGCACCTTCGGGTAGTTGTGCAGCGCCAGCTCCCGCTGCGCCGGCGTCGCCCGGGCCACGGCCTGCACGATCACGTCGGCCGCGATCTTCCCGGACTCCATCGCGTAGGCGATGCCCTCGCCGTTGAACGGGTTGACGAGCCCGCCCGCGTCACCGACGAGCAGCAGCCCCTTGGTGTAGTGCGGCTGCCGGTTGAACGCCATCGGCAGCGCCGCACCGCGGATCGGCTGCGTCATGTTCTCCGGGGTGTAGCCCCAGTCCTCCGGCATGGACGCGCACCACGCCTTGAGCACCTCGCGCCAGTCCAGCTCCCGGAAGGCGGAGGAGGAGTTCAGGATGCCGAGGCCGACGTTCGACGTGCCGTCGCCCATGCCGAAGATCCAGCCGTAGCCGGGCAGCAGCCGGTCCTGCGGGCCGCGCCGGTCCCACAGCTCCAGCCAGGACTCCAGGTAGTCGTCGTCGTGCCGCGGCGAGGTGAAGTACGTACGCACCGCGACGCCCATCGGCCGGTCCTCGCGCCGGTGCAGGCCCATCGCCAGCGACAGGCGCGAGGAGTTGCCGTCGGCCGCGACGACCAGCGGGGCGTGGAAGGTGACCGGGGTCTTCTCCTCGCCCAGCTTGGCGTGGACGCCGGTGATGTGCCCGGTCCGGGCGTCGCGCACCGGCTCGCCCACGTTGCACCGCTCGTACAGCCGGGCGCCCGCCTTCTGCGCCTGCCGGGCCAGCGTCTCGTCGAAGTCGTCGCGCTTGCGCACGAGTCCGTAGTCCGGGAAGGAGGCGAGTTCCGGCCAGTCCAGCTGCAGCCGCTGCCCGCCGCCGATGATCCGCAGGCCCTTGTTGCGCAGCCAGCCGGCCTCTTCGGAGATGTCGATGCCCATCGCCACCAGCTGCTTCGTCGCCCGCGGCGTCAGGCCGTCACCGCAGACCTTCTCGCGCGGGAACGCCGTCTTCTCCAGCAGCAGGACGTCCAGTCCGGCCTTGGCGAGGTAGTAGGCGGTGGTCGAGCCGGCGGGCCCGGCCCCGACGACGATCACGTCCGCGGAGTGTTCGGAGAGGTGCTCGGTCACTGCGGGGTCTCCCGAAGGCTCGAATAAGGGTGCCGGGCGGCACAGGACATGTGCAGTCTATGCAGCAAGAGAGATCGCGAATCCGAAGGGTTACCTGATGACAACCTCGCCGACGTCGTCGACCCGGCCGCTCCCCGCGGTGCAGCTGCGGGTGCCCACCGACGAGGACGCGCACGCCTGGCACCGCGTCTTCGCCGACCCCGCCGTGATGGAGTTCCTCGGCGGGCCGGCCGAGCTGTCCGCGTACGAGGAGTTCACGGCGCGCCAGCGGATGCACGACGCCCAGCTCGGCTACTGCCTGTGGACGCTGCTGGACGACGGCGGCGAGGTCCTCGGCTTCACCGGCGCGCAGCCGTGGCCCGCCGAGAAGGCGTGGGGCCCCGTCGGCGAGATCGAGATCGGCTGGCGGCTCGCCCGTACGGCCTGGGGCAAGGGCTATGCGTACGCAGCGGCGCTGGCCACCCTCGAACAGGTGCGGGCGGCCGGTGTCCCGAAGGTGGTGGCGATGATCGACGCCCGCAACACCCGGTCGCTGGCGGTCGCCGAGCGGCTCGGGATGCACCTGGCGGAGGAGTTCACCTCGCCGGGCGGCAACCCGGGCCGCCGCTACGAGCTCTCCCTGGAGGACGCGTAAGGGGGCGGGCCGCGGTCAGAAGACCGACAGACCCGTCAGGGTCGTGAACCGGTCCAGCGCCGCCACGCCCGCCACGGAGTTGCCGCGGCTGTCCAGCCCCGGGCTCCACACCGCGAGGGAGCACAGGCCCGGGACGACGGCGACGATGCCGCCGCCGACCCCGCTCTTGCCGGGCAGGCCGACGCGGTAGGCGAACTCGCCCGCCGCGTCGTACGTCCCGCAGGTCATCATCACCGCGTTGATCTGCTTGGCCTCGCTGCGCGTCAGCAGCCGCGAGCCGTCGGCGCGCAGCCCGTGCCGGGCCAGGAACAGCCCGGCGCGGGCCAGGTCGGCGCAGCTCATCTCGATCGAGCACTGCCAGAAGTAGTGGTCGAGCAGGGCAGGCACCGGGTTGTCCATGTTCCCGTACGAGGCCATGAAGTGGGCCAGGGCCGCGTTGCGGTCGCCGTGCTCGTGCTCGGAGGCGGCGACCTCGGCGTCGAAGCCGATGTCCGGGTTGCCGCTCTCCTTGCGCAGGAACTCCAGCAGCTCGCTGCTCGCGTCGCCGGTCAGCGTCTGCAGCCGGTCGGTGACGACGAGGGCGCCCGCGTTGATGAACGGATTGCGCGGGATGCCGTTCTCGTACTCCAGCTGCACCAGCGAGTTGAACGGGTTGCCCGACGGCTCGCGGCCCACCCGCTCCCACAGGCTGTCACCGCCCTCGGCGAGCGCCAGCGCCAGCGCGAAGACCTTGGTGATGGACTGCGCCGAGAACGGCACCTGCCAGTCCCCGACGCCGAAGACGTTCCCGTCGAGGTCGGCCACCGCCATCCCGAACCGGCGCGGGTCCACCGTCGCCAGGGCCGGGATGTACTCGGCGGGCGTACCGCTGCCGACCAGCGGGGCCACGTCCGCCGCGATCCGCTCCAGCAGCCCCGCGTGGACGAGCGGCCCGGTGTGCACCGCCACGGCGGGTCAGGCCTTGACGCCGCGGTGCAGCGCGACGATCCCGCCGCTGAGGTTGCGCCAGGCGACCTTCGACCAGCCGGCCTTCTGCAGCAGCGCCGCCAGCGCCGGCTGCTCGGGCCACTCCCGGATCGACTCGGCGAGGTACACGTACGCCTCCGGGTTGGAGGACACCGCGCGGGCCACCGGCGGCAGGGCGCGCATCAGGTACTCCATGTACACCGTCCGGAACGGGCCCCACGTGGGCTGCGAGAACTCGCAGATGACGACTTGGCCGCCGGGCTTGGTCACCCGGTACAGCTCGCGCAGCGCGGCGTCGGTGTCCTGCACGTTGCGCAGGCCGAAGGAGATCGTCACGGTGTCGAAGACGTCGTCCTTGAACGGCAGCCTCGTCGCGTCGCCGGCGGTCAGGGGGAGCCAGGCGTGCCGCTTCTTGCCCTCGCGGAGCATGCCGAGGGAGAAGTCGCACGGCACGACGTACGCGCCCGTCGCGGCGAACGGCAGCGAGGAGGTCGCGGTCCCCGCGGCCAGGTCCAGCACCTTGTGCCCCGGGCGGGCGGCGACCGCCTTCGCGACCTCCTTGCGCCACAGGCGGGCCTGGCCGAGGGAGAGCACGTCGTTGGTGAGGTCGTAGTTCGCCGCCACGCCGTCGAACATGGAGGCGACTTCGTGCGGCTGCTTGTCCAGGGAAGCGCGGGTCACTGGCGTGGGCCCCTCAGGTTGGTCTCTGCGTACCGCCCCATCCTCTCAGGCCCCACCGCCGGGCCCTGCCCCGCCCGCCGGGTCCCGCTGCGCGGAGCCGTTCCCCTCCCCGCCCCTTCCCGAAACCGGGCTCCGCCCGGACCCGTCAAAGATCGGGGGCTCCGCCCCCGGACCCCGCGCCTCAAACGCCGGCGAGGCTGGATGAATCCAGCCCGCGCGGCGTTTGAGC
>NZ_JBEYXK010000047.1:0-50854 GCF_040645035.1 Streptomyces sp. NPDC046876
CCCGCGCGGGGGGCGCCCCCCCCCCCCGGCGGGGGGGGCGCCCCCCCCACGCCCGTGCTCAGGTGCTGCGAGAGCAGCCGGTGCCTACTGCGCGGCGTTCAGGATCTCGCGCGCCAGCTTCGCCGTCTCGGTCGGCGTCTTGCCGACCTTGACGCCGGCGGCCTCGAGGGCCTCCTTCTTGGCCTGCGCGGTGCCGGAGGAGCCGGAGACGATGGCGCCGGCGTGACCCATGGTCTTGCCCTCGGGGGCGGTGAAGCCCGCGACGTAGCCGACGACCGGCTTGGTGACGTTCTTCGCGATGAAGTCCGCCGCACGCTCCTCGGCGTCGCCGCCGATCTCACCGATCATGACGATCAGCTCGGTGTCCGGGTCGGCCTCGAAGGCCTCCAGGGCGTCGATGTGCGTGGTGCCGATGACCGGGTCGCCACCGATGCCGACGGCGGAGGTGAAGCCGATGTCGCGCAGCTCGTACATCATCTGGTAGGTCAGCGTGCCGGACTTCGACACGAGACCGATCTTGCCGGGCTTGGTGATGTCGCCCGGGATGATGCCGGCGTTGGACTGGCCGGGGGTGATCAGACCCGGGCAGTTCGGGCCGATGATGCGGGTCTTGTTGCCCTTGGCGGTCGCGTACGCCCAGAAGGCGGCGGAGTCGTGCACCGCGATGCCCTCGGTGATGACGACGGCCAGCGGGATCTCGGCGTCGATGGCCTCGACGACGGCGGCCTTGGCGAAGGCCGGCGGGACGAAGAGGACGGAGACGTTGGCGCCCGTCTTCTCCATCGCCTCGGCGACCGAGCCGAAGACCGGGACCTCGGTGCCGTCGAAGTCGACGGACGTGCCGGCCTTGCGCGGGTTCACGCCACCGACGATGTTCGTGCCGTCGGCCAGCATCAGCTTGGTGTGCTTCATGCCCGTGGCACCGGTCATGCCCTGGACGATGACCTTGCTGTCCTTGTTGAGGAAGATAGCCATGTGAGTCTGTGACCTCGTCCCTTTACTTCGCAGCCGCAGCGAGCTCGGCGGCCTTGTCGGCCGCGCCGTCCATGGTGTCCACGCGCTGCACCAGCGGGTGGTTGGCGTCCGAGAGGATCTTGCGACCCAGCTCGGCGTTGTTGCCGTCGAGGCGGACGACGAGCGGCTTGGTGACCTCTTCGCCCTTGTCCTTGAGCAGCTGCAGGGCCTGGACGATGCCGTTGGCGACCTCGTCGCAGGCGGTGATGCCGCCGAAGACGTTGACGAAGACGGACTTGACGTCCGGGTCGCCGAGGATGATCTCGAGACCGTTGGCCATGACGGCGGCGGAGGCGCCACCGCCGATGTCGAGGAAGTTGGCGGGCTTGACGCCGCCGTGGTTCTCACCGGCGTACGCGACGACGTCCAGGGTGCTCATGACGAGACCCGCGCCGTTGCCGATGATGCCGACCTCACCGTCGAGCTTGACGTAGTTGAGGTTCTTCTCCTTGGCGGCGGCCTCCAGCGGGTTCGCGGCCGCGTGGTCCACGAACTCCTCGTGGCCCGGCTGGCGGAACTCCGCGTTCTCGTCGAGGGAGACCTTGCCGTCGAGGGCGATGACCTCGCCGGAGGCGACCTTCGCGAGCGGGTTGACCTCGACGAGGAGGGCGTCCTCGGCGATGAAGGTCTTCCACAGGGTGACCAGGACCTCGGCGACCTTCTCGGCGACCTCGGCCGGGAACTGCGCCAGGGCGACGATCTCGCGGGCCTTCTCGATCGTCACGCCCTCGTTGGCGTTGACCGGGACCTTCGCGAGCTTCTCGGGGGTCTCCTCGGCGACCTGCTCGATGTCCATGCCGCCCGCGACCGAGGCCATGGCCAGGAAGGTGCGGTTGGTGCGGTCCAGCAGGTAGGAGACGTAGTACTCCTCGACGATCTCCGGAGCGGTCTCCGCGATCATCACCTTGTGGACCGTGTGGCCCTTGATGTCCATGCCCAGGATGTCCGTCGCGCGGGCGACGGCCTCGTCCGGGGTGGCGGCCAGCTTGACGCCGCCGGCCTTGCCGCGGCCACCGACCTTCACCTGCGCCTTGACGACCGACTTGCCGCCCAGCCGCTCGGTGGCCTCGCGAGCCGCCTCAGGCGTGTCGATGACTTCACCGGCCAGCACCGGTACACCGTGCTTGGCGAAGAGGTCCCTCGCCTGGTACTCGAACAGGTCCACGCGCGTCCGTCCCTTGTCTTCAAAGATTCGCAGTGATTCGCGGTTGTCTGCGTGGGCGTGCCGCGGAGGGCAACGTGACGGCTCTGTCACTAGGGAGGCGCACACGGTGACCGCGGCGCGGCATGTCCGTCCCGCAGGTTATCCCCGGGACACGTGGGTCCCTAAATCGCAGATCACACCTGAGCGGTGATACCTGTCACAGATCCGCTCAGGGCGGAACGGGAAATTCGTGCGATCCGCCGATGTACGGAGGCGGCCGGCCCGCACCCGCGGGAGGGGCTCGGGGCACGGCCCGGGGCACGGCTCAGGGCACGGCTCAGGGCACCGGCAGGGGCCGCTTCTCGAGCGCCGCCGCCATCACCTCCGGGAACAGGTCGGGCGTGCAGGCGAAGGCCGGGACGCCCAGTGCGGCGAGGGCCGCGGCGTGTTCCCGGTCGTACGCGGGGGCGCCCTCGTCGGACAGGGCGAGCAGGGCCACGAACTCGGTCCCCGCCGCCTTCATCGCGGCGACCCGCCGCAGCATCTCGTTGCGTATGCCGCCCTCGTAGAGATCACTGATCAGGACCACGACGGTCTCGGCAGGGCGGGTGATCCTCGACTGGCAGTAGGCCAGGGCGCGGTTGATGTCGGTGCCGCCGCCGAGCTGGGTTCCGAACAGGACGTCCACCGGATCGTCGAGCTGATCCGTCAGGTCGGCGACGGCGGTGTCGAAGACGACCAGGCGCGTCGCGATCGAACGCATCGAGGCCAGCACCGCCCCGAAGACGGAGGCGTAGACGACCGAGGCGGCCATCGAACCCGACTGGTCGATGCAGAGGACGACCTCCTTCCTGACCGACTGCGCCGCCCGGCCGTACCCGATCAGCCGTTCGGGGACGACCGTGCGGTGCTCGGGCAGGTAGTGCTTCAGGTTCGCCCGGATGGTCCGGTTCCAGTCGATGTCGGCGTGGCGGGGGCGGGCCGTGCGGGCGGAGCGGTCGAGGGCGCCGGTGAGGGTGGCGCGGGTGCGGGAGGCGAGCCGCTGCTCCAGCCGGTCGACGACCTTGCGGACCACGGCCCGGGCCGTCTCCCGGGTGGTCTCGGGCATGGCCTTGTTCAGGGAGAGCAGGGTGCCGACGAGGTGCACGTCCGGCTCGACCGCCTCCAGCATCTCCGGCTCCAGCAGCAGCGAGTCCAGGCCGAGCCGCTCGATGGCGTCGCGCTGCATGACCTGGACCACCGGGGCGGGGAAGTACGTACGGATGTCCCCGAGCCAGCGTGCGACGCGGGGCGCGGACCCGCCCAGCCCGCCGGCCCTCCGGCTCCCGCCGGAAACGCCGCCCGGGGTGCCCCCGCCGCCGTACAGCGCCCCGAGCGCGGCGTCCATGGCCGCGTCCCGGCCGCCGAGCGCGCAGCCGGTCCCGTCCGACTCCCCGCCGAGCACCATCCGCCAGCGGCGCAGCCGCTCCCCGCCGTTCCCCATGACGTCCCCCGTCCCGCTCATCCGTCCGACCCCTGTCCTGTCCGTCCTCGTCACCGCCGACGCCCCCTCGACGCCGGCCTTCGCAGCCACCGCCCCGTCCCGCTGCGCGGAGCCACTCCCCCACCCCGCCCCTTCCCGAAACCGTGGCCTGCGGCCCCGGCCCCCGCCCGCCTCAATCGCAGGCGCGGCTCAAAGATCGGGGGCTCCGCCCCGGACCCCGCGCCTCAAACGCCGGCGAGGCTGAAGGGTGCCGGCGGCGCTGGATTGTGCCGGTGGGGCTGGATGGTGCTGGCGGCGCTGTGTGCCGGCGGGGTGCCGGCGGCGCTGTACGCCGGCGGGCTGGAATTGCCGCGCAGCGGCACAATCCACGCACAGCGGCGCTATCCAGCCCGCGCGGCGTTTGAGCGCACCGGGCGCGGAGCGCCCGGGTCTTTCAGCCCCGCCAGGTCCGTCTCAGCCCCGCCGGGTCCATCCCAGCCCCGCCAGATCCGTCCCAGCCCCGCCGGGGCCATCCCCAACCCCGCCGGCGTTTGAGGCGGGCGGGGTCCGGGGCCGCAGGCCACGGTTTCGGGAAGGGGCGGGGTGGGGGAACGGCTCCGCGCAGCGGCACAACCCGCGACCCGGCCCGGCCCGCGTCACGGCGCCGCGCCCGCGGCCCCCGCACCGGCGAGGAGCAGGCGGACCAGGGGGACGACCGCGGCCGCGCGGGCCGGGTCCAGGTCGGGGGCGAAGCCCTCGGGGGCGGTGCCCGCGGCGGGCGCGGCGCCCGGGCCGCGGCGGACCAGCTCGCCCAAGGTCCGCTTCACACCCGCCTCGTACGCCCCGAACGTCCGCCGCAGCAGCGGCAGCACGTCGATGAACGACTGCTCCGGCACGGAGACGAGCCAGGCGTCGATCAGCCCGAGCAGCCGGTCGTCGTGGACCAGCAGCGTGCCGCCGCCCGCGCCGCCGCCGGCGAAGCCGTCGATCCAGCCGGCCGCGTCCGCCGGGGCGGCGGCCGGGGACAGGGCGAGGCCCATCAGCCGCGCCGTCTCCCCGGCCGGCAGCCGCCCCTCGTCGAGGAGGAGGCGCGCGGCCCGGCCGCGTATCAGCCCGGGGACCGTCTCGCGGCCGGCCAGGCCCCGCAGCACCGCCGACCAGCGCTCGCGCAGCCCCTCGGCCTCCAGCAGCCCGACCGCCCCGTGCACGGCGTCCACGTGGCCGCGCAGCTCCGCCGCGGCGTCGGCGTCCAGCCCGGCGGCGCAGGCCGGCGGCAGCGCCACGCAGATCCGCTCGGCGAGCCCGGACGCCACCGCGCCCAGGGCCGACGCGTCGGTGCCCCGCACGTCCCCGTACCGCAGGGCGCAGGCCAGCGCGGGCAGGGCCTTGGCGAGCCGCGCCACGTCGGTGTCGAGGGCGGCGAGGTCCGCGAGGGCCCGCAGCACGGCGGGCAGCGCCTCGGCCAGCCCCGCGAGCAGGCACCGCTCGGCCAGCGCGGTGACCTCGCCGAGCTCCCGCGCGCCGGCCGCATCCGCCTCGGCCCTGGCGGTGGCGGCCGCCAGGACGGTGGTGCCCCAGATCCCGGCCTCGGCGACCCTCACCGACAGTTCCGGCTCCCAGCGCAGCCGCCAGGTCTCGCGGAAGGTCCCGGTGCCGGCCCGCGAGGCCGCGGGCACGCCCCAGTCGATGCCGAGGAGCCGCAGCCGGTGCAGCAGCAGCGACTTGGCGGCGTCGGTGTCCTTGCGCAGGTCGAGCTCGACCTCGCGCTCCTGGGCCTCGGCCTTGAGCCGCAGCGAGCGCTGCTGCCGGGTCAGGTCCCGCTGCAGCGGCACGGCGGGCGCCCCGTCGGGGACCGCGCCGAGCACATCGCCGACGACCAGGCGGTCCTCGACGAGCGCGAGCGGTACGTCGGAGCCGTCGCACATCACCGCCCGGACCGCCTCCAGCGTCTCGGCCAGGCCGGGCAGCGGCCGCCCGCGCACCGCGGCCAGGGTGTCGGCCAGCCGGACCGCCTCGATGACGTGCGACGGGGAGACCTGCCGGTCCTCCTCCCGCAGCAGTCCGGCGACCTTGGTCAGCCAGCGCTCCACCGGCCGGTCGGGGGCCGCGAAGAGATGGGCGTACCAGCCGGGCGAGGCGATGCCCGCCCCGTACCCTCCGGCGCGGGCGAGCCGCCGGTGGGTCCAGGGCACCCAGGTGGTCTCCGCCTTGACCCTGGGCAGCCCGGTCAGCAGCTTCCGGTCGGCGGCGGCGGTGGTCCGCGCGCGCAGCGCCGGCACGTGCCAGGCCCCGCACACCACCGCGTAGTCGTCGCCGAACTCCCGGCGGGCGGCCCGCATCTTCTGCCGCATGTACGCCTCGCGCACCAGGTCGCGGGAGCCCGCGCCCGCGCCCTTGTCCCCGTACGTCTCGCGCAGTGCGGCCATGGCCTCGCCGAGCGCCTCGAAGGCCGCCTCCGGGTCCCGGACGGTCCCGGAGCCGCGGTGCTCGACGACGTCCTCCCACCAGTGCTCCGGGTCGTCGTACCCGGCCGTCCGCGCCAGGGCGGCGAGCGGATCGGGCCGTACGCCACCGGGCTCCTCCCCGCCGTCCTGCCGGGCGAGGGTGTGGGCGGCCGGCAGATCGATGAACCGCACCGGGACCGGGGTGTCCTGCTCCTGGGCCCAGCGCAGGGCGACCCACTCCGGCGAGAACTCGGCCAGCGGCCAGAACGCGGCCCGGCCCGGGTCGTCCGCGGCATGCGCGAGCAGGGCCACGGGGGGCCGCATCCCAGGGTCCGCGGCGAGCGGCAGCAGCGCGTCCCCCTCGGGCGGGCCCTCGATCAGCACGGCCGCAGGCCGGGCCGCCTCCAGGGCGGCGCGCACCGCGCGGGCGGAGCCGGGCCCGTGGTGGCGCACGCCCAGCAGCAGCGGCCCCGGCCGGGCCGCCGCCCGGCTCATGCCGTCACCTCCCGGCAGGCGCGGTAGAAGTCCTTCCAGCCGTCCCGCTCGCGCACCACGGTCTCCAGGTACTCCTGCCAGACGACCCGGTCCGCGGCCGGGTCCCGCACGACGGCGCCGAGGATGCCCGCGGCGACGTCGGACGGGCGCAGCACTCCGTCCCCGAAGTGGGCGGCGAGCGCGAGGCCGTGGGTGACGACGGAGATGGCCTCGGCCGTGGACAGGGTGCCGCTGGGCGACTTGACCTTGGTGCGGCCGTCGGCGGTGACCCCGTCGCGCAGCTCGCGGAAGACGGTGACGACGCGGCGGATCTCCTCCAGCCCCTCGGGCGGCTCGGGCAGCTCCAGGGCGCGGCCGAGCTGGTCGACGCGGCGGGCCACGATGTCGACCTCGGCATCGGCGGTGGCGGGCAGCGGCAGCACGACGGTGTTGAAGCGGCGGCGCAGCGCGCTGGAGAGCTCGTTGACCCCGCGGTCGCGGTCGTTGGCGGTGGCGATGAGGTTGAAGCCGCGCACGGCCTGCACCTCCTGGCCGAGCTCCGGTATCGGGAGCGTCTTCTCGGACAGGATGGTGATGAGGGTGTCCTGGACGTCGGCGGGGATGCGGGTGAGCTCCTCGACGCGCGCGGTCGAGCCCTCGGCCATGGCCCGCATGACGGGGCTGGGCACGAGGGCCTCGCGGCTGGGGCCGTGGGCGAGGAGGCGGGCGTAGTCCCAGCCGTAGCGGATGGCCTCCTCGGGGGTGCCGGCGGTGCCCTGGACGAGGAGGGTGGAGTCGCCGCTGACGGCGGCGGCCAGGTGCTCGGAGACCCAGGTCTTGGCAGTGCCGGGGACGCCGAGCAGGAGCAGCGCGCGGTCGGTGGCGAGGGTGGTGACGGCCACCTCGACGATGCGCCGCGGGCCGACGTACTTGGGCGTGATGACGGTCCCGTCCTCGAGGGCGCCGCCCAGGAGGTACGTCGCGACCGCCCACGGGGAGAGCCTCCAGCGGGCCGGACGAGGCCGGTCGTCGGCCGCTTCCAGGGCTTTCAGTTCGTGCGCGAAGGCGTCCTCGGCGTGCGGTCGCAGCGCCTGCGCGCCGGTGCCGTTCCCCTGCGTGGTCATGGTCCCCCTCCAAGGCTCGACAGCCGTTCCCGACTGCTGCACCCACCGTGCACCACACCACTGACAACGACCCCTGCCCATACCGTTGTTGCAGGTCAGGGCGATTGTCAGTGGGGGTCTCTACGGTGGTTGGCATGACTGAGCAGCAGGTCCGCTGGACGGCGGAACAGGTAATGGCCCTGGCTCCTGACGCGGCGTCACGCAAGGCGGGAGCCGCGCTGGGCGGGGCAGGCCCGTGGTCCCAGACCGGAGGTTCCGCTTCCGGTGCGGTGTGGGGATGCTGCAAGGGCAGCGGCGCCACCCCGTACCGGACGGTGGTGGACCTGTCGGGCCCGGCGTACAAGTGCTCCTGCCCGAGCCGGAAGTTCCCGTGCAAGCACGCGCTCGGGCTCCTGCTGCTCTGGTCCGCCGAGGGGTTCGGCGAGGCGGCCGAGGCACCCGACTGGGCCGGCGAGTGGCTGGCGGGACGGGCGGCGAAGGCAGCGCCCGCGGCCGTCGGGGCGGGCGCGGCGGCCGGCCCGGCGGATCCGGAGGCGGCGCGGCGCCGGGCCGAGCGCAGGGCGGCCCGGATCGGCGCCGGCGTCGCCGAGCTGGAGCAGCGGCTCGCCGACCTGGTGCGGGCAGGGCTCGCCGGCCAGGAGCAGGCGGGGTACGCGTCGTGGGAGGAGACCGCGGCGCGGATGGTCGACGCCCAGGCGCCGGGTCTGGCCGCCCGCGTCCGGGAGTTGGGGACGATACCCGGTTGCGGCCCCGGCTGGCCCGCCCGGATGCTGGAGGAGGGCGCGCTGCTGCACCTGCTGAACCGGGGCTGGCTCGGGGTGGCAGGGCTGCCGCAGCCGCTCGCCGCGACGGTGCGGAGCAGGGTGGGACTGCCCGGCACCGGTGCGGAGGGGGAGGGCGTACGGGACCGCTGGCTGGTCCTGGCCCAGTACGACTCGGTGTCGCCGGACGGCCGGCTGACCACCCGCCGGATATGGCTGCGCGGGCTGGACAGCGGGCGCCCGGCCCTGGTGCTGGACTTCGGGCCGCCCGGGCGGCCGCCGGGGCTGGCGCTGCCGGTCGGGCTGGTGCTGGAGGCGGAGGCCCGCTTCCGGCCCGGTTCGGCGGGGCTGCGGGCGGACCTCGGGGAGAGGTACGCGCCGGCCGCGCCGTGCGACCGGGTGCCGGCCGGGGTCGGGACCGGGGCCGCACTGGAGGCGTACGGGGCGGCGCTGCGGGAGGATCCGTGGCTCGACTCCTGGCCCGTGGTGCTCGGTCCGGTGATCCCGGTACCAGGGGAACTCGGCTGGCAACTGGCGGATGCGGAGGGTGGCTGTGCGCTGCCCGTGGCCTCCGGCGGGGGCCGGCCGCGGTCCGGGCTGTGGCAGCTGGCCGCGCTGTCGGGCGGGGGCCCGGTCACGGTCTTCGGCGAATGCGGCCATCGGGGCTTCACGCCGCTGACCGCGTGGCAGCCGGGCTGCCCGGAACCGGTCGCCTTGGGGTGACGTGAGAGGGGCCGGGGGGCCGGGGGGCCTCGCAGGGGAGGGAGCACCGGCGCGGGGGCGCCGGTGTGCAAGACGAGTGAGCCGGGGGGCTTTTGTGAGCGACAACCACGCCAGCTGAAGGGCCGGCGACAGGGGGAAACAGGGACGGCTGCGGTCCCGCGGAGGGGGCGGGACCGCAGCCCGGAACACCGAGAGGGAGGGGGCCCGATGGCCGTGACGGCTGAGGTCGGTGAGCAGGGATACGGGGCGAGGGGACACGGGGAGATGGAGCGGGGCGAAGAGACGGGCCGGGAAGACGCGCAGTGGGAGGAGTTGGTTGCCGTTGCGCTGCTCGGGACCGAGCGGCGGCGGGGCAGCCCTGAGGCGCTGCTCGACGCGGCGGCCGTGCAGACCGTACGGCGGCGGGCCGGGCTGCGGCCCGCCGCGGCGGCTGCACTGCCGCAGCCCGCACCCGCGGACCCGCGCCCGCAGCCGCCCGAGCCGGCCCGGCGGCGGCTCGCACAGCTGCTGGCCGGCCGGACCGGCGCTGGCAGCGGCAGCGGGCGGCGGGGCGCCGCCCCGGATCTGACGGAGCTGCTGCCCCAGTGGCTGGCGGCCGCCGGCCGGCACGGCTACCGGGCTCCGGACGCCCTGCTGCCGGCGCTGCTGGACGCGGCCCGGGCCCGTACCGACCTGCGCCCGCAGGCACTCGCCCTGGCCGGGTCGCGGGGACTGTGGCTGGCCGGCCTCAACCCGGACTGGCGGTTCGCCCTGCGCGGCGGGGCCGGCGGCGGGATCCTGCCCGACCCCGAGGACCGGGCCGGGGTGGAACGGCTGTGGCAGGAGGGCCTGTTCGCGGAGCGCGTCGCCCTGCTCGGTGCCGTACGGGGCCACGAGGCGGCCGCGGCGATACGGCTGCTGTCGTCCACCTGGGCCACCGAGCGGGCCGAGGACCGGCTGATGTTCCTGGACTCGCTGCGGGTGGGCCTGTCGGAGGAGGACGAGCCGTTCCTGGAGGCGGCGCTCGGCGACCGCAGCCGCAACGTCCGGGCGACGGCGGCGGAGCTGCTGTCGGCGCTGCCCGGATCGGCGCTCGCCGCGCGGATGGCCGCGCGGGCACTGGCCTGCGTGGGGCCGGAGGGGGTGGTCCCGCCGGCCGAGTGCGATGCCGGGATGCTGCGCGACGGGGTGGTGGAGCGGCCGCCCGCCGGGCGCGGGGAGCGGTCCTGGTGGCTGGGCCAGTTGGTGGAGGCGGCGCCGCTGTCCTGCTGGCGGGAGCGGTTCGGGGGGCTGGATGCGGCCGGGATCGTCGCGCTGCCGATCGCCGACGGCGAGAGCTGGGCGGAGGAACTGCACGCCGCGTGGTGCCGGGCCGCCGTGCGGCAGCGGGATCCGGAGTGGTCCAAGGCACTGCTCGGCTCGGCTTCGGCGCCGACCGCGACGGCCCCGGGCACGGCGTCGCTCGCGGAGCGGGCGAAGCTGCTGGGGGTCTTGGCGGAGGGGGAACGGGCCGAGTGGGTCGCCGAGTTCGTACGGGCGCACGGGCTCTCGGAGGCGTTCCAGCTGCTGGGTGTGTGCGTGGTGCCGTGGGCGGGGGCGCTGGGGCGGGCCGTCGTCGATGCGTTGGACGCGGCGCGGGAGGCGGGGAGCTACCCGTGGAGTTTCAGCGGGGTGATGGGGCTGGCCGAGCGGTGCCTGGATCCTGCGGAGGCCGGGCGGTTGGAGGGGCTTGCCGCGGGGGCCGGGGGGCCGGTGGATGCCGAGGCGGGGGCCGCGGGGTATTGGGATGAGGCGTTCCAGCGGCTCGCGGCCACGCTGCGGCTGCGGGCCGCGATGCTGGCCGAACTCGGCCCGGCCACCTGACCGCGCCGCGGGTCCGCCGCCGCCGCTGCCGCTGCGCGGGGCCGTTCCCCTACCCGCCCCTTCTCCCCCCAGCTACCGCTGGGAGGTGCCCCCAGAAACCGGGCTCCGCCCGGACCCGGACCCGGGCGCTCCGCGCCCGGTGCGCTCAAACGCCGCGCGGCTGGATTTTCCAGCCCCGCCGGCGTTTGAGGCGGGGGTCCGGGCGGAGCCCCGGTTTCTGGGGGCACCTCCCAGCGGTAGCTGGGGGAGAAGGGGCGGGGTGGGGAAAAGCTCCGCGCAGCGGCGGCAACGGGCAACCGGCAGCGCCGCGTCAGCCGGTCAGCGGGTGATGTTGGTGCGGACCCAGTCCACGATGGACGTCGTCGTCGCGCCCGGGGTGAAGATTTCGGCCACGCCCTTCTCCTTCAGGGGGGCGATGTCGTCGTCCGGGATGATGCCGCCGCCGAAGACCTTGATGTCCTCCGCGTCGCGCTCCTTCAAGAGCTCCAGGACCCGGACGAACAGCGTGTTGTGGGCGCCCGACAGGATGGACAGGCCGATCGCGTCGGCGTCCTCCTGGATGGCGGTGTCCACGATCTGCTCGGGGGTCTGGTGCAGGCCCGTGTAGATGACCTCCATGCCCGCGTCCCGCAGGGCGCGCGCGATCACCTTCGCGCCGCGGTCGTGGCCGTCGAGACCCGGCTTGGCCACCACCACACGGATCGGACCGGTCACACCCATCGCACTGCCTCCCGAGTGAACGAACGTTAAGTACAGCATCGCGCACACCGCCGTTTCGCGGTCAACCACGAGGGGGAAATCACACGTGGGTCGGCGCTGATTCACCGCCAGGGGAGCCGCACCGGGAGCGCCGCGCCACCGTACCGGCAGCCGCACGGCACGGCGGCGCGGCCCGGCGGCACCGCGGGGCCGCGCGGTCCACATGTCCGGGGGGAGGCTTCCATGGGGCTTGCCGTGCCCGTTTCCGGGGCTGCGGTACGGGCCGGGGTGCTCGAGGCGGTGCTGTTCGGGGTGCACCTGCTGCACTATCCGACCGGGGTCCGGCAGGAGAGGCCCCCGGCTGTGGGCGGGGGTGCGCGGCCGCCCGTGCTGCTGCTGCACGGGTTCACCGACAACCGGTCCGTCTTCGTCGTGCTGCGCCGCACCCTGGCCGCGGGCGGCCTGCGGCAGGTGGAGGCGTACAACTACTCGCCCTTCACCCGCGACGTGCGCAGCGCCGCCCGCCATCTGGCCCGCCGGGTCGAGGAACTCTGCGAGCGCACCGGGCGGGAGCAGGTCGACCTGGTCGGCCACAGCCTGGGCGGGCTGGTCGGGCGGTACTACGTCCAGCGCCTCGGCGGCGACGCCCGCATCCGCACCCTCGTCACCCTGGGCACTCCGCATTCCGGTACGCGCGTCGCCCCCTTCATGGACGCCCACCCCCTCGTCCGGCAGGTCCGCCCGGATTCCGAGGTGATGGCGGAGCTGCGCGCGCCCGCGCCCGGCTGCCGGACCCGGTGCGTGGCGTTCTGGAGCGAGTTCGACGAGCTGATGGACCCGACCGGCACCGCCCGCCTCGAACATCCGGACCTGCGGGCGGAGAACATCCTGGTCACGGGCATCGGACACCTCGCGCTGGCCGCCCATCCCGCCGTCACGGCGGCGGTCCGGCGGGCCCTCGACGGGCCCGGGCCGAGCGCCGTCGAACCGCCGTCGGACACCGCTTCCGTCGCCTGAACTCCAACCGGCCGCCAGTCGAACGAATTTCGAACTCAAGGCCAAGGCTGGGCATCGTGCCGACCGAAAGACGGCCGAATGCCCGGTTCCGCTCAGGCTGAAGCCGTCCGAAGATTGTCGTCGCCTGTGACCGCCGGGTACAGTCACGCCACTGCTCTCCCCAGGGAACCCCCCTCACCCTGGCCACCCAGGCCCCCACTGCCGAGGCGAAAGAGAAGTTGGTGAACGACCGCCCCTCGTCGGGCCTGTACCCCGATTCCGGGTACGACGGCCTTTCCACCACCACTTTCGCTGGTGATTCCACCTACGTTTCCTATGAAACGCAGGGACAGGGGTACAACTACGCTGCGCATGGTTCGTACGAGGCCTACGGTGCCTACGAGCCTTATGGGACCGGCACTTACGACGCCACCGCCTGGAACACGGTTCCGCAGGAGAGCTACCCGCAGGACGGCTACCTCTCGACCGTTCCCGCCCAGGGCGTCCCCGAGGACACCGGCTCCTGGACCGTGCAGAGCACCGACTTCCAGGCCACGGCCACCGGCTTCGGCTACGACCAGGGCACCGGCCAGTGGGCGATGCCGGGGTACGGCACCACCGGCACCGAGACGGGCGCCTACGACGCCACCGCCTGGAACACCGTCCCGCAGGAGCAGTTCAGCCAGGAGCAGTTCACCCAGGAGCAGGTGCTCCAGGCGCAGGTGCCCCTGGAGCAGGTTCCGCAGGATCAGCAGCAGACCCAGGCCTTCTCGTTCGAGTACGAGAACGAGTACGACGCCGCCCCCTACGGCTCCGACGCCGACTCCTACACCGAGACGGCCGTCTTCCAGTCCCTCGGCGACGAGGACGTCGAGGACGTCGAGGCGGAGGACGACGCCCCCGTCGTGCACGACCTGCCCACGCAGGCCATGCCCGTCACGTCCTCGGCCGACGTCCCCGCCGCCCCGCGGGCCTCGCGCCGGGCCGGGAGCAAGGGTGCGCCGCCTGCTGCCGGAAGCCGCCGCAGGTCCCCGGCGAAGCGTTCCGCCCTGCTGACCGTGGCCGTTCCCTCGGCCTGCGTGATGGGCGTGGCCGGTGTCGCGGCCGCCTCCGTCGGCGGGCTCACGGGCGCCGACAAGCCGGCCGAGGGCACGACGACGATGGCCGCGCCCGACCCGGCCTCCGTCAAGCCCGTCGCGGCCAACAACAAGCTCGACACCCAGCTCCAGGCGCTCAGCGCCGACGCGGGCGACTTCGCGGACCGCGCGAGCCGCACCCAGGAGCGCATCGACCTGCGCCAGCGCCAGGACGAGGAGCGCAAGCGCAAGGCGGAGGAGGAGGCGGCCAAGGAGGCGGCCCGCCCCAAGTTCGCCGTGCCCGTGTCCCAGCACGGCCTCAGCGCCAGCTTCGGCCAGGCCGGCGGCATGTGGATGTCGGTGCACACCGGCATCGACTTCCCCGTCGGCTACGGAACCCCCGTCATGGCGGCCACCGACGGCACCGTGCGCACCCAGTGGAACAGCGCCTACGGCAACATGGCCATAGTGACCTCCCCCGACGGCACCGAGACCTGGTACTGCCACCTGAGCAGCACCAAGATCCGGTCCGGGAAGGTCAAGGCCGGCGACGTCATCGCGTACTCCGGCAACTCGGGCAACTCCACCGGCCCGCACCTGCACTTCGAGGTCCACCCCGGCGGCGGCTCCGCGGTCGACCCCGTGCCGTGGCTGCGCAGCCACGGCCTGGACCCGACCTGATCCCTGCGCTCCTCCCCCGCCTACGACGAAGCCCGGGCCGCCACGGCCCGGGCTTCGTCGTAGGTGCAGCTCCAGCCCTGCACCGGGCCGCCGGCTACGGCTACGGCTACGGCTACGGCTACGGCTACGGCTACGGCTACGGCTACGGCTACGGCTACAGCTTCTGCACCGGCGCGTAGCGCAGCAGCAGGCGCTTGGGCTTGTCGTCGCCGAAGTCGATGGTGGCCTGGGCGTCCGCGCCGGCGCCCCTGACCTCCATGACCGTGCCCAGACCGAACTGGTCGTGCGTGACCCGGTCCCCCACCGTCAGGGCGACGACCGGCTTGTCGGCGGCCCGGCGCGTCGCGAACCCGGACGGGCCCGAGCGCGTACGGGAGGAGGACAGGAAGGCCTCCGGCGAGGTGCCGAACGAGGCCTTGCCCGAGCCGTACCCCGAGCCGGATCCGGAGCGCATCGGGCCCGCCGGCTTCTGCGCCGCGCCCGTGCGCTTCCACTCCAGGTACTGCGCCGGGATCTCCTCCAGGAACCGCGACGGCGGGTTGTACGAGGGGGTGCCCCACGCACTGCGCATCGCGGAGCGGGTGAGGTACAGCCGCTCGCGCGCACGCGTGATGCCGACGTACGCGAGGCGCCGCTCCTCCTCCAGCTCCTTGGTCTGGCCCAGCGCCCGCATGTGCGGGAAGACCCCGTCCTCCATGCCGGTCAGGAAGACCACGGGGAACTCCAGGCCCTTGGCGGTGTGCAGGGTCATCAGCGTGATGACGCCGGTTCCCTCGGTGTCCTCGTCCGGGATCTGGTCGGAGTCGGCGACGAGTGCGACCTGCTCGAGGAACTCGGCGAGGGAGCCCCCCGCAGCGCCGGGCGCAGCTGCCGCGGCGTCCTCGCCCGCGCGCGCCTGCTCGAATTCGAGCGCGACCGCCGCGAGCTCCTGGAGGTTCTCGATCCGGGTCTCGTCCTGCGGGTCGGTGGAGGCCTGGAGCTCGGCGAGGTAGCCGGTGCGCTCCAGGACCGCTTCGAGGACCACGGCGGGCCCGGCGCCCGATTCGGCGATCGTGCGCAGCTCGTCCATCAGCACGTTGAACCGCTTCACCGCGTTGGTGGAGCGCGCGGCCATCCCGTACGCCTCGTCCACGCGCCGCAGCGCCTGCGGGAAGGTGATCTTCTCGCGCAGGGCGAGGGCGTCGATCATCGCCTCGGCGCGCTCGCCGATGCCGCGCTTGGGCACGTTCAGGATGCGGCGCAGCGGCACGTTGTCCTCGGGGTTCGCCAGGACGCGCAGGTACGCGAGGATGTCACGGACCTCCTTGCGCTCGTAGAAGCGGACCCCGCCGACGACCTTGTAGGGCAGGCCGACCCGGATGAAGACCTCCTCGAACACGCGGGACTGCGCGTTCGTCCGGTAGAAGATCGCGACGTCGCCGGCCTTGGCGTCGCCCGCGTCCGTGAGCCGGTCGATCTCGTCGGCGACGAACTGCGCCTCGTCGTGCTCGGTGTCGGCCACGTAGCCGGTGATGACGGCGCCGGAGCCGGCCTCGGTCCACAGGTTCTTGGCGCGGCGGTTCTCGTTGCGCTCGATGACGGCGTTGGCGGCGGAGAGGATGGTCTGCGTGGAGCGGTAGTTCTGCTCCAGCAGGATCGTCGTCGCGTCCGTGTAGTCCTCCTCGAACTGGAGGATGTTGCGGATCGTCGCTCCGCGGAAGGCGTAGATCGACTGGTCGGCGTCGCCGACCACGCACAGCTCGGCCGGCGGCAGGTCCGGGTAGCCGGCGCCCACGAGCTCGCGCACGAGCGTGTACTGGGCGTGGTTGGTGTCCTGGTACTCGTCGACGAGGACGTGCCGGAAGCGCCGCCGGTAGTGCTCGGCGACGTCCGGGAACGCCTGGAGCAGGTGGACGGTGGTCATGATGATGTCGTCGAAGTCGAGCGCGTTGGCCTCGCGCAGCCGCCCCTGGTACATCGCGTACGCCTGGGCGAGGGTCTTCTCGAAGCCGTCGGCGGCCTGCGCGGCGAAGGCGTCCTCGTCGATGAGCTCGTTCTTGAGGTTCGAGATCTTGGCGTTGAAGGACTTGGGCGGGAACTTCTTCGGGTCCAGGTCCAGGTCGCGGCAGACGAGGGCCATGAGGCGCTTGGAGTCGGCCGCGTCGTAGATCGAGAACGACGAGGTGAAGCCGAGGCGCTTGGACTCGCGGCGCAGGATGCGCACGCACGCGCTGTGGAAGGTGGACACCCACATCGCGTTCGCGCGGGGGCCGACCAGGCCCTCGACGCGCTCCTTCATCTCGGCGGCGGCCTTGTTGGTGAAGGTGATCGCCAGGATCTGGCCGGGGTGGACGCCGCGGGCGGCGAGGAGGTGGCCGATGCGGTGGGTCAGCACGCGGGTCTTGCCGGAGCCGGCGCCGGCCACGATCAGCAGCGGGGAGCCGGCGTGGACGACGGCGGCGCGCTGCTGCTCGTTCAGCCCGTCCAGCAGGGCCGCGGGGTCGATGACCGGCTTCGGGCTGCCGTCGCGGTAGTACGCGTCGCCGCTCATGGGCAGGTCGAAGTGGCCCTCGAAGAGGTCGTCCGCGCCCGACTCCGGGGCGTGCTCGTCCTCGTACTCCTCGGGCGGCGGCGGGACCTCGTCGGAGGGGGTGAGGTCTGCCAGGAAGCTGTCGTCAAAGAGGCTGCTCATCGCCTTCCGAGTCTAGGGGGCCGGACGGACACCCGGCCCCGGACCGGAAGAACTTGGGTCGCATCACACATCCCGCGCCCCGCAGGACGGGCCCGCCCGACCGGCCCCGCCCGCCACGGGCGTCAGGCGAGGACGAGCTCCAGCAGGCCCGGGAAGCGCCGCTCCAGGTCCTCGCGGCGCAGGGTGAGGTAGAGCTTGCGGCCCTGGGGGCGCTGGCAGATCACGCCGCTCTCGCGGAGCGTCTTCAGGTGGTGGGTGACGCTCGAGCGGGGCAGGTCGGGGACCACCTCGCCGCAGGAGGCCTCGGCGCCGGAGGCGAGCCTGCGGACGATCTCCAGCCGGACGGGGTGCCCGAGGGCCGCGAGCACCTCGGCCAGTTCGAGGCGGTCGGCGTCGGGGTGGGTCAGCTCAGCAGCGGCGGCCATGCCCTCACTGTACTGAGGCCGGGCCGCCCCCTTGCCTGACCATTCGAAGATCTCGTACAGTCAAAAATCGTACGAGATCTTCGAACGATCAGCCGCGCGCCGACAGCCCCGGCGCCGCCCCACGGGAGGACACCCCCATGCCCGAGACCCCCACGCCCGCGACCCCCACGCCCGAGACCCCCACGCCCGAGACCCCCCTCGACGACGCGGCCCTCGCCGCCTCCCTCGACGGCGGCTTCACCAGCCGCCACGCCCAGCTCGACGGCGTCCGCCTGCACTACGTCGAGGGAGGCAGCGGCGAGCCCCTGGTCCTGCTCGGCGGCTGGCCGCAGACCTGGTGGCAGTGGCGCAAGGTGCTGCCCGCCCTCGCCGCCCACTACCGCGTGATCGCCGTCGACCTGCGCGGCATGGGCGGCTCCGGCAAGCCCGCCGGCGGCTACGACAAGAAGACCCTGGCCGGCGACGTCCACCGGCTGCTCGGCCGGCTCGGCATCGAGTCCGCGCACGTCGTCGGCCACGACATCGGCGCGATGGTGGCATACGCCTTCGCCGCCAACCACCCGCGGGCCACCCGCAAGATCGCCCTCCTCGACGTCTCGCACCCGGAGCCGGGCTGGGCCGAGCTGCCGCTGATCCCCCGCGAGGGGATACGGCACCTGTGGTGGTTCGCCTTCAACCAGGTGGAGGGCCTGCCCGAGCAGCTGCTCGCCGGGCGCTCCCGGCTCCTGCTGGACTGGCTCTTCGGCGCGATGGCCCCCGACGGGGACGACATCGACGACCACGCCCGCCGGGTGTACGCCCGCGCCTACGACGAGCCGGACGCGATCCGGGCCGGCAACGCCTGGTACCGGGCCTTCGCCCAGGACATCGCGGACCTCGCCGGCTACGCCCCGGTGACGGCCCCGATCCTGGCCCTCGGCGGCGAGCGCAGCAACTACGAGCGCCTGGTGACGGCCGTGCCGCAGCTCGGCACGGACACCCGCGTCGTCCGCGTCGACGGCGCCGGCCACTACCTCCCCGAGGAGCGGCCGGAGGCGGTCGTGGAGGAGCTGACCCGCTTCCTGGGCTGAGCGGCGGCCCCCGTACGCTCGACGGCATGGACGCACTCATCAACGCCTTCGTCGCCCTGCACATCATCGGGATCGCCTCGCTCCTCGGCGGCTTCCTCACCCAGATGAAGGCGATGGGCGCAGGCACCGCCCGCTTCGTGCCGGCGATGCTGCACGGTGCGCTGACGATGCTCGTCACCGGCGTCCTGCTGGTCGGCTTCCGCGAGATGGACGGCGGCAGCCTGAACCACATCAAGATCGGCGTGAAACTCGCCGTCCTCTTCGTGGTCCTCGCCCTCGTCTACGTCAAGCGCGACGAGGAGCGGGTGGAGAAGGCGGCGTTCGGCGCGGTCGGCGGACTGACCGTGGTCAATATCTTCATCGCCACTCTCTGGCACTGATCCGGAACCAACACATCCGGTCACGTCGGGGCACTTCCGATCATTTCGTCATCCGGCCGTTACCCCGCGGTCTAGCGTCCTCCTCCGTACCCGCCCCGACGGAGGAAGGACGTGAGGCCCTCGTGGCCAGTCATCGAAAGCCCCGGCAGCGCCCGCTCCGCGGCGGCACCGTACGCACCGCCGCCACCACCCTCGCCCTGGCGGGCGCTGCCACCGCCACCGCGTTCGAAGGCACCTCCCAGGCCGACCCGCAGCAGACGCCCGCCCAGGTCAAGGCGGAGGTCGACCGGCTCTACGAGGAGGCCGAGGCCGCGACCGAGCGGTACAACGGGGCGAAGGAGAAGGCCGACGAGGCCCAGCGCGCGCTGAACGGGCTGCGCGACGAGAGCGCCCGCAGGACCGACCGCCTCAACACCGCCCGCAGGGTCCTCGGCTCCCTCGCGGCCGGCCAGTACCGCAGCGGCGGCCTCGGGCCCGCCACCGCCCTCGCGCTCGCCGACGACCCGCAGGACTACCTGGACCGGGCCTCCTTCCTGACCCGGACCGGCGACCGCAACGCCGCCGAGATCGCCTCCGTACGCCGCCAGCTCGAGGAGGTCGGCAAGCTGCGGGACGCGGCGGCCGGACGCCTCGCCGACCTGCGCGAGCGGGAGGGCGAGCTCGCCTCGTACAAGGCCGCCGTCGAGGGCAAGCTCGCGACCGCCAAGCAGCTGCTGGCCAAGCTCACCGCCGAGGAGCGCGCCGCGTACGAGGCGCAGTCGGGCGGCGGCGCCGCCCCGTCGGCCGCCACCGGTCCGCGTGGCGCTGCCCCCGCGGCCCCGGCCCCGGACGGCTCGCGCGCCTCGCGCGCCGTCGCCTTCGCGTACGGGGCGATCGGCAAACCGTACGTCTGGGGAGCGACCGGCCCGAACGCCTTCGACTGCTCCGGACTGACCCAGGCGGCCTGGCGCTCGGCCGGGATCTCCCTGCCCCGCACCACCTACACCCAGATCAACGCCGGGCAGCGCGTCTCCCGCGACCAGCTGGCCCCCGGCGACCTGGTGTTCTTCTACTCCGGGGTCACGCACGTCGGGCTGTACATCGGCAACGGCCAGATGGTCCACGCCCCGCACCCGGGCTCGACGGTCCGCGTGGCGCCGATCGACTCCATGCCGTGGGCGGGCGCGGCCCGGCCGGCGTAGCGCCGCCGTGCCGCGGGCCGCCCGCGAACACCGGCTACGGCGTCTTCACCACCGAGGTCAGCCAGCCGAAGGTCTGCGGCAGCTGCTTCGACCAGGATTCGAGGTTGTGGCCGCCGACGACCTTCTCCGCGTGCACCGTGGTCGGGTTCTTCGCGAGGGCCTTGAGGTCCATGCCGGACAGGTAGCCGTCCTGCTCGGCGCCCGACATCCACAGCGCGACCGCGGGCGGTGCGGGCTGGGTCTGCAGCACGCTCTTGAGGTTGTGGGTGCGGCGCAGCTCCGGGTCCTGGGCGACCAGCGAGGAGGGCTCCTGGCCCGGGTCGTTGTAGCCGGAGAGGGAGACGGCCGCGCTGTAGCGGTCGGGGTGGGCGATCGCCAGCTTGGCGGCGCAGTACGCGCCCGCCGAGTACCCGGCGACGCCCCAGGTGCGGGCCTCGTCGGAGACGCGGAAGTTGTCCGTGACCATCTTGCGGACGTCGACGCTGAACCAGCTGTCCGCGTTGACCTTGCCGGGGATGTTGGCGCAGCCGGTGTCGGCGTTGCCGAGCAGCATGGCGCGCGGCGAGACCAGGATGAACGGCGCCACCTTGCCGCTCTTCATCAGCGGCTCCAGCACCTCGTGGGCGTGCAGGCCCTGGAACCAGGACTTGCCCGTGCCGGGGATGCCCGGGATCAGCTCGACGACGGGGAACTTCTTGTCCTTGAAGGCCGGGTCGTCGTACTGCGGCGGAGTCCACACCATGACGTCGCCCTTGACCCCGGAGATCTTGCCGTCGAGCTCGGTCTTCCGCACCCGGCCGCCGACGCCCTCCACCGGGTGGAACTCCTGGAGCACCTTCGGCGCCGCCTCGACCTTCTTGCCGCCCTTGCCGTCGGGGCCGAGGTCGGGGGCGGCGGTGACGTACTTGCCGGTGCCCATCAGGTCGCCCCAGGAGGCGTAGAAGTTCATGTCCCGGTTCACCGCGATGAACACCAGGGCGACGGCCGTGACCTGGGCGAAGACCACCATCAGGCCGCGCAGCAGGACGCGCACGGCCCGGGGGCCGCGCAGCCTGGTCCACACGGCCAGCGGCAGCACCACGGCGATCACCGCGAGGGCGATCGCCGTCACGAACAGGGGGGTCCCGGTCAAGCTCATCACGCCCCCCTAGAGGGCGGCGCGGCCCGCCGGGGTTCCCCCGCGGCCCTGCGGCGTGGATCACAACCGGCCGGGCGGCCGGACGATCAGACCAGGCGGCGCGCCGTCGCCCAGCGGGTCAGCTCGTGCCGGTTCGACAGCTGGAGCTTGCGCAGGACCGCCGAGACGTGCGACTCGACCGTCTTCACGGAGATGAACAGCTGCTTGGCGATCTCCTTGTACGCGTAGCCGCGCGCGATCAGCCGCAGCACCTCGCGCTCGCGCTGGGTCAGCCGGTCCAGGTCCTCGTCGACCGGCGGCGCATCGGTCGAGGCGAACGCGTCGAGGACGAAGCCGGCCAGGCGCGGCGAGAACACCGCGTCGCCGTCCTGCACCCGGAAGACCGAGTCCACCAGGTCGGCGCCGGTGATGGTCTTGGTGACGTACCCGCGGGCGCCACCGCGGATGACCCCGATGACGTCCTCGGCGGCGTCCGACACCGACAGGGCGAGGAAGCGCACCGGGCGCTCGGCCGCCGCCATCAGCGGGGCGCAGCGCCGCAGCACCTCGACCCCGCCGCCGCCGGGCAGGTGCACGTCGAGCAGGACCACCTCGGGGCGGGTCGCGGTGATGACGGTGACGGCCTGGTCGACGTCGGCCGCCTCGCCGACGACCTCGACGCCGGTCCGGGCGGTCTCGCCGATCTCGGCCTGCACGCCCGCGCGGAACATCCGGTGGTCGTCGACGAGGACCACGCGGACCCGCCGCTCCGGCTGTGCCTGCCCCTGCCCCTGCGCGTCTGCGTTCTGCTCCGTCATGCCGCCCTCGCCGCCCTCTCCATCTCCAGCTCGACTTCCGTGCCGCCGTCGGGCGCGGACCGCAGCCGTGCGGTCCCGCCGTTGCGCTGCATCCGGCCGATGATCGATTCTCGTACGCCCATGCGGTCGTCCGGTACCGCGTCGATGTCGAAGCCCGGCCCCCGGTCCCGTACGGACACGAAGACCGTGGCCCCCTCCACCTCGGCGTACACCTGCACCGGGCCTCCCTCGCCACCGTACTTGGCGGCGTTGACCATCGCCTCGCGCGCGGCCTGCATCTGTGCGCCCAGCTTCTCGTCGAGGGGGCAGTCGCCGACCACGACGACCTCGATCGGGACCCCGTGGTGGTCCTCCACCTCGGCGGCGGCCTTCTTGACGGCCTCGGCGAGGGTGGCGGGCTCCTCGGCCTCGTCCTTGCCGGTGCCCTCGGGCTTGTACAGCCAGTTGCGCAGCTCGCGCTCCTGGGCGCGGGCCAGGCGCCGGACCTCGCCGACGTCCTCGGCGTTGCGCTGGATCAGGGTGAGGGTGTGCAGGACGGAGTCGTGGACGTGGGCGGCGACCTCGGCGCGCTCCTGGGCGCGGATGCGCATCAGGCGCTCCTCGGAGAGGTCCTGGGTCATCCGGATCAGCCAGGGTCCGGCGAGCAGGGCGATGCCGACGAGGACGGCGAGGGCCGCGGTGAGGACGTTGCCGAGCTGGGCGGCGGAGCCGCGCACGACCATGAAGACGGTCAGGCCGACGCCGACGAGCGCCACACCGGCCAGGGAGCGGGCCAGCTGGAACATGCGCCGGTTGCCGTCGGCGGTGGCGCCCCAGTGGGCGCGGCGGGCGTTGTCGGCCTGCCGCCACACGAGGACGACGCCGGCGCCGACGAGCAGGGTGGGCCACACGTACCGGCCGGAGGCGCCGCCCGCCTGGACCTTGGCGATGAAGATCCCGGCGCCGATGCACAGCGCGACGAGCGCGGTGATCTGGCCCTTGGCGGGTTTGCGCAGGCGGCGGCTGCCGTCGGGGAGGGTCTCGAAGAAGGAGCGGTCGGAGGTGCGGCCGCCGACGCCGAGCGGTACGAAGACCCAGAACGCGGCGTAGAGCAGGACGCCGAGCCCGTCGCCCCACATGAACAGGCCGAGGAAGGCGAGCCGGACCCAGATGACCGGGAGCCCGAGGTGCCCGGCGAGGCCGCGCGCCACTCCGCCGAGCATGCGGCCGTCGGCGCTGCGGTAGAGCTTGCGCGGCGGGGCCTCGTCGGGGTCCTGGGCGTGCGGGGTGCGCGGGGCGGCGGGAACGGGCATGTCACTGATGGTCACACGGGCGGCGGGCGCCGGGCATCAGGGCATCCCCCCAGATCGGGGCGGGGGATATCAGGGTTGTCCCAGGGTAGGGCCCGGTGCCGCGGGGCCCCACGGCCCGCCACCATGGACCCATGACCAAGCACGACTCCCCGCCGCAGGCCGCCCGGGACGGGCGGGCCACCGATCGCGGTACCGACCGGACGGCCGACCGCGCCGGCGACCGCGGCGCCGACCGGCCGCCCCTGCGCCGCAGCAAGCGCGACAAGGTCCTCGCCGGCGTGTGCGGGGGCCTGGGCCGGTACTTCGACCTGGACCCGGTGGTCTTCCGGATCGTGCTCGGCGTCCTCGCCGTCACCGGCGGCGTCGGCCTGATCTTCTACGGCTTCGCCTGGCTGCTGCTGCCCGTGGAGGGCGAGGACGACAGCGAGGCGAAGAAGATGCTGACCGGCCGGGTCGAAGGGGCCACGCTGGCCGCCGTGTTCGCGGCGCTGGTCGGGTGCGCGCTGTTCCTGTCGATGCTGGACAACGGGGGGCTGGCGGCCTTCTCCGTCCTGGTGATCCTCGCTCTGGGCGGGGCCGCGTACTGGTCGCAGCGCCACCGGCACGCCCCGGCGCCCGAGGCGGAGCCCCAGGCGGGCGGCGGCAGCCCCAGCCCGGCGCCGCCGGAGACGAAGGCCCCGCCGGCGCCCGGCAGCCCGTCGTGGTGGCGGGACCCGCTGGTCAAGGACGGCACCACGGGCCCGGTCGGGGCGAGCGGCTACCTGTGGGGGCCGGACGACGCCGCCGACGCCGCGGCCGCGGCGGACCCGGCGGGCGGGCGGGACGCGGGCGCGTCCGTCCCCGGCCGGGGACCGGGGTCCCTGCGGAGGCCGGACGGCTCCGGGATCGGCGGCCGGGTGTTCGTGCTGGCGGTGCTGGCCGGGGCAGCCGCGACCGCGTCGGTCTGGCAGGGCAGCACGCTCTCGCACGCGCTCCAGATCGGGCTGGCCTCGGCGCTGGCGGTCTTCGGTCTGGGCCTGGCGGTCAGCTCGGTCAAGGGCCGCACCGGCTTCGGGACGGTACTGCTGGCGATGATCACGGCCGGGCTGCTGGCCGGGGCCTCCGCACTGCCCCGCGAGGTCGGCACGGACTGGCACCGCGTGGAGTGGCGGCCGGCCGCGGTGGCCGACGTCAAGCCGCGCTACGCGTCCGGTACGGGGCTCGCCACCCTCGACCTGAGCCGCCTGGACGTCCCCAAGGGCACCACCTTGACCGTGCACGCCGAGATCGAGGCGGGCCGCCTGAAGGTGGTCGTGCCCCGCGAGGTCACCGCGCAGGCGGACGTCTCCGTCAAGCTCGGCGACATCAAGCTGCCCGGCGACGACAGCCGGGACGTACGCATCAAGAGCGGCGGCGAAACCCAGCAGGAGACGCTGAAGCCGCCCGCCGGCACCGAGGCCGGCGGAACGATCGATCTGCACCTGCACGCGGGTGTGGGACAGGTGGAGGTGGCCCGTGCGGCGTCATGAGTTCCAGCCGGGACGGCTGATCGCGGGCCTGGTCCTGACGGCCGCGGGCGTGCTGTACCTGCTCGACGCGACCGGCGAGGCCGACCTGCCCTGGTTCCTCGTCGTCCCCGTGGCGGCGGGCGGGCTGGTCCTGGCCTCGTTCGTCGGGATGGTGACCTACGCGGTGCGGCGCGACCGCCGGAGCCTGTCGGACCCCGCCTACGGAGCCGACCGTTCGGACCGCTCCGAGCGGCGGGCCCGGATGAGCGAGTCCAGCGAGTAGTCGGGGGCGCCGGCGAGGACCAGCGGGAGCCAGGCCATCAGGTAGGCCAGGTCGTTGCCGTAGTAGTACGGGGACACCTGCCAGGACACCGTGAGCCACAGGCTGAGCGAGATCAGCGCCCCGCCGGCGGCGGCGAGCCGGGTCAGCAGCCCGGCGAGGACGCCCAGTCCCACCGCGATCTCCCCGATGGCCAGCAGGACGGCGAAGCCGACGGGCGAGAGCAGGGCCAGGTCCACCAGGGCGGGGACGGCGGAGGTGTCGCGGACCCCGTGCATGAGCTCGCCGATCGAGCCGTTGCCGGTGGCGGACAGGAACGCGGGGTCGGTCAGCTTGTCCAGGCCCGCGTAGACGAAGGTCACGCCCAGGAAGATCCGCAGCGGCAGGAGCGCGTGCCGGGCGGCCTTCTCCCGCAGGGTGGGGGGCGCGGCCGGGGGCGCTTCGGGAACGTCGGTTCGGGTCACACCCCCATGTCTACCCGCTTCATTCGGCCACGTCGACGGTGCAGCGGTTCGATTCCACTCCGGCTGCCGTGACCACTTGGATCTCCACGCGCCCCGGTTCCACTTCCGCGGGGACCGGTACGGTCAGCACCGCGTCCGAGGGGTTGGTGAACCCGCCCGCCACCGGGACCAGCGGCACGTGCACGTGTACCGTCCCGATCCGCACCACCAGCCGCGCGAGCATCTCCGGCGTCTGCGCCCCGGGCGGGACGAATCCGACCCCCCGGACCTCGATGTCGTCGCCCGGCCGGATCGCCGCGTCGAGGTCCCCGGGCTCGCGTCTGCGGACCACCGACAGCACCAGCGGACGGGTCACCTCCGCGTACTTCGCCGCCAGGTACACCGCCGCCGACAGCGCCACCAGCATCGCCAGCGCCCACGGCAGCCGCGGCAGCCGGTCGGGGAACCGGGCCAGCGTCACCGCCGCGTAGGCCAGCACCACCGTGGAGACCAGCACGTACTGCGCGTCGGGGAAGCTGCCGCGGCCCGCGTCGTCGGTGAGCAGGTCCGCCCCGCGCGGCCGGTCCGCCGGCAGCTTCTGCAGCCGCTGGCCCAGGATCCGCACCGTGACCACCCGGCGCACCAGCACCGCCACCGCCGAGGTGAGGGCCACCACCGCCAGCAGCGGCAGGGCCCGGTCCAGCGCGAGCCCCTCGTGCAGCGCGCGCCGCTCGGGCCCGGGCGGCGAGGCCGCCAGCCGCAGCGCGGGCAGCAGCGCGGCGAACGCGGTCAGCAGCAGCCAGGCGCTCGGCACCGTCTTCGAGGTGGACAGCCGGTTGTCCTCCCCGACCAGCGGGGCCAGCAGCCCGCCGCGCACCGGCTGGGCGCGGGCGGCGACGGTGAGCAGCCCGGCCAGGACCACGGCCGCGAGCAGCCCGGCGGTGCGGGCCGCGGACCAGCCGGTGCCGAGCGCGGTGCCGACCTGCGCCAGGAGCAGCACCCCCGCCGCGACCCACACGGCGAGCACCGCCCGCCGGGAGAACAGGTACAGCCAGGAATTGCCGGCCTCGCGGCCGCGGTCGGCGACGGTGCGGGCCGAGAGGGTCAGCTCGTCGGAGACCCACTGCCGGGACGCGCCGACGGAGCGGGCCACCGCGGCCGGCAGCCCCTGCCCCGCGGCGAACTCGTCCCGCTTCTCCAGGAACGCGGCGACGGCGCGCCGGTGCCCCTCCTGCGCGCCGTGCGGGCAGTCGTCGCAGGTGCAGGCGCCGCCGTGGGTGCTTCGGGGGATCTGTTGGACAGCCACGTGCCTGCCGCCTCTCTGAACTACGGTGCAATGCCAGCGAATTGTGCACCACTGCGGCAGTGCTCCGGATTGCGCACGATGTCAGAGCAGGTGATTGTCCGTTCATGATGTTGACGTCACCCGCACGGCCCACCCGCCGGACGTCCTGCCGGACGTCCTATGCGACGGACTGCCACAGGGGCTGGTAGCTGACCCACGCCGCGAGGTCCGTGCCGAACCGCTCCCGGGCGGCGAGCGCGCTGCGGTGGTCGACGGGCACCGGCTTGCCGGCGGCCCGGGCGATCAGCTGCACCTGAGCGGCCCGCTCCGCCGCGACGAACCACCAGGCCGCCGCGTCCACGGAGCCCCCGACCGTCAGCAGCCCGTGGTGGCGCAGGATCAGCGCCTTGTACGGGCCGAGCGCGAGGGCGATCATGCGGCACTCCCCCGCGTCGCCCGCGCCGTGCGTGTACACGTTGAGGAGGGCGTGGTCCTCGTAGAAGGCACAGGCCTCCTGGGTGATCGGGGCGAGGAGTTCGCCGAGCGCGGCGAGCGCCCTGCCGTACGGGGCGTAGGCACGGACCACGGCCACGGCCTCGGGCCGGGCCCGGTGCACGGCCGCGTGCACGGCGAAGGCCAGCTCGTTGACCCGCCGCTCCCCTTGCAGGACCCGCCCGTCGCCGTCGACGAGCAGCAGGTCGTCGGCGGTCAGCGCGCCCGGCGCCCGGCCGAAGGGGTTCACCCAGTAGCAGTCGTCGTACTCGGGGTCCCGGGCGGTGACGTGACCGGCGACGCCCTCCTCGTACCCGAGCCGGGCGAACAGCCGCAGCGCCCCGGCGAGCCGCTCCTTGCGGTGCGCCCGCTCCTGCGCCGGGTCGTCGTGGACGGGCGGCAGCTCGAAGCGCAGCCGGTCCACGGGCACTGGGCCGGGGCGCACCGGGCCGGGGCGCACGGATTCGGGCCGGTCCGGCTGCATGGGCGGTCCCCTCCTCGGTCGGTTCGCGGCGCAAGGTACCCGCGGGGCGCGCAACTGGCCAGAGGAACGGCGAAGCCGCCGCCCGGCGGGGCCGGGACGGCGGCTTCGTCACGTACGGGCGGGGACTACTCCCACTCGATCGTGCCCGGGGGCTTGCTCGTGCAGTCCAGGACGACGCGGTTGACGTCCTTGACCTCGTTGGTGATGCGGGTCGAGATCCGGGCGAGGACCTCGTACGGCATGCGCGTCCAGTCCGCGGTCATGGCGTCCTCGGAGGAGACGGGGCGCAGCACGATCGGGTGGCCGTAGGTGCGGCCGTCGCCCTGGACGCCGACGCTGCGGACGTCCGCGAGCAGGACGACCGGGCACTGCCAGATCTCGCGGTCCAGGCCGGCCGCGGTCAGCTCGTGGCGGGCGATGGCGTCGGCCTCGCGCAGCAGGTCCAGGCGCTCCTTGGTGACCTCGCCGACGATGCGGATGCCGAGGCCGGGGCCGGGGAACGGCTGGCGCTGGACGATCTCCTCGGGCAGGCCGAGCTCCTGGCCGACCATGCGGACCTCGTCCTTGAACAGCTGGCGCAGCGGCTCGACGAGCTCGAACTCGATGTCCTCGGGGAGGCCGCCCACGTTGTGGTGGGACTTGATGTTGGCGGTGCCGGTGCCGCCGCCGGACTCGACGACGTCCGGGTACAGGGTGCCCTGGACCAGGAAGGCCACGTCCGGGCCGCCCTCGGCCTCGGCGATGATCTCGGCCTGGGCCTGCTCGAAGACGCGGATGAACTCGCGGCCGATGATCTTCCGCTTGGTCTCCGGGTCGGAGACGCCGGCCAGCGCCTTCAGGAAGCGCTCCTGGGCGTCGACGACCTTCAGCTGCACGCCGGTGGCCGCGACGAAGTCCTTCTCGACCTGCTCGGTCTCGCCCTTGCGCATGAGGCCGTGGTCGACGTAGACGCAGGTCAGCTGGGAGCCGATGGCCTTCTGGACGAGGGCCGCGGCGACCGCGGAGTCCACGCCGCCGGACAGGCCGCAGATGGCGCGCTTGTCGCCGACCTGCTGGCGGATCGACTCGATCTGCTCCTCGACGATGTTGCCGGTGGTCCAGGTGGGCTGCAGGCCCGCACCGCGGTAGAGGAAGTGCTCCAGGACCTGCTGGCCGTGCGTGGAGTGCATCACCTCGGGGTGGTACTGCACGCCGTACAGGCTCTTCTCGTCGTTCTCGAAGGCCGCGACCGGGACGACGTTCGTCGACGCGGTGACGGTGAAGCCCTCGGGGGCGGCGGAGCAGGCGTCGCCGTGGGACATCCACACCGACTGGTGCTCGGGGGTGCCCTCGAAGAGGGTGGAGCCGGTCTTGGTGACGGCCAGCGGGGTGCGGCCGTACTCGCGGGCGCCGGTGTTGTCGACGGTGCCGCCGAGGGTGGTCGCCATCAGCTGGAAGCCGTAGCACATGCCGAACACCGGAACGCCGGACTCGAACAGGCCGAGGGCGTCGTCCAGGCGCGGGGCACCCTCCTCGTACACGGAGGACGGGCCGCCGGAGAGGATGACCGCCTTGGGGTTCTTGGCCAGCATCTCGGCGACGGGCATCGTGCTGGGCACGATCTCGCTGTAGACCCGTGCTTCGCGGACACGACGGGCGATGAGCTGGGCGTACTGGGCGCCGAAGTCGACGACGAGAACCGTGTCCGGGGCGCTGTCGTGGGCGGCGGAGGGTGCTTCTGGCACGGGGCGGCCTTCCGGCGGAAGAGGGTGGCTGTTTTGTCAATTCTAACGGGGGACACGCGGACCGATTCGTCTCACCGTCCGAGGCCGGGATCACGCGGTCCTGGGTGATGCGCCAAGGTCCGCCGCGTCTCAGCATCCGGGCCGGGTTGGCCCGCGCCCGAGCGGCCGGTCATAATCCGTTTCATGCGCAAGCACATGGGCTTCCTCTTTACCTATGGCACCGGACGGTCCGGCCGCCATGGGTCCTCGTGATGCTCGCTTGAGCCACTGACTTCCCGAAGCGCCCCGGTCCGATCAGGACCGGGGCGCTTCTCGTTTCCCACCGGTCCTGCGGACTCCCCGCCCCACACCGACAGGAGACCCCCGCCATGAGCAGCACCGCCACCGCCACCGCCGCCCCCGAGCAGCTGATCGCCGACTCCCGCGAGCGCATCGACGCCATCGACGACCGGATCATCGGCCTGATCCAGGAGCGGATGGCCGTCTCCGCGGTCATCCAGGACGCCCGGATCGCCTCCGGCGGGCGCCGGGTGCACCTCTCCCGCGAGATGGAGGTGCTCGCGCACTGGAGCGACGCCCTCGGCAAGCCCGGCACCGGCCTGGCCATGACCCTGCTGGAGCTGTGCCGCGGCCGCGTCTGACGCCTGTTCGCCGTCTGACGCCCGTTCGCCGTCTGACGCCTGTTCGTCACTCGTCCGGCCCGTGACCGGGCCCGGACGCCGTCGTTGGTGGGGGTGGCCGCGTCAGCCAGGCGCGACCGCCGCACCACGCGTGGCTCCGCCGGAGCGATGAGGCGCACGACCCGTGGGACGTGCGTCGTGGGACCTCGCTCCTTCGCGTGACCGGACGGCAGGGGACAGCAGCCCGGTCACCCCGGAAGGGACGGCCGGCTCGGGGGACGCCCCGGGCCGGCCGTCTTTTTGCGTGGCCGTCTTTTTGCGTGGCCGTCTTTTTGCGTGCACGGCCCCGTTGCGGGGCGGCGCCCCTCCCCCTCCGCGGCCCGGGCCCTGCGCACCGCCACCCAGTGTGACCGACACCACACGGAAGCGGCCCCTGTCCGGGTACAACCTTCAGAGGCGAACACCTGTCACCTATGTACCGCGGCGGGTACCGCGCTCGGAGGGGGAGCGCGGTACCCGCCGCGTGTCAGGGGTCGGCCCCCGCGCACGCCGCGGGCCCGTGTCAGGCGCCGGCCGGCCGCGGCGGCACCTCCGGGACCGGCAGGAGCGGCAGCCGCAGCGCGCCGAAGGCCTCCTTCGGCACCGCCGGGCGCACCGGCTCCACCGCGGCGACGCGGACGTAGGCCCCGCCCTGCTCGGGGCGCGGGTCCTGCTCGCCCTTGTTCGGCCAGTACGACATCGCCCGCTCGGCCTGCGCCGTGATCGTCAGCGATGGGTTGACCCCGAGGTTCGCGGAGACCGCCGAGCCGTCCACCACGGAGATGCCGGGGTGCCCGTACAGCCGGTGGTACGGGTCCACCACGCCCTCGGCGGGCGAGGCGCCGATCGGGCAGCCGCCGAGGAAGTGCGCGGTCAGCGGCGTGCCCATCAGCTCGCCCACGTTGCTGCCGGGGAAGCCGTTGATCTCCTCGGCGAGCAGGGTCGCGGCCCGGGTGGCCTCCTCGATCTGCACCGGATTGGGGGCTCCGTGCCCCTGGCGGGCGGTGAGCAGGCCCTTGCCCGGGCCGCCGGGCCGGCGGTAGGTGGTCAGCGAGTTGTCCAGCGACTGCATGACCAGGCCGATGATCGTCCGCTCCGACCAGCGCCGGTTCGACAGCGAGCGCAGCAGCTGCACCGGGTGCTTCGCGGTCCGGGCGAACCAGGCCCGCACCCGGTGCCGGCTGTAGGGCACCTGCAGGACGGTCAGGAAGCCCATCGCGTTGGAGCCGCGGCCGTAGCGGACGGGCTCGATGTGGGTGTCGGCGTCGGGGTGCACGGAGGAGGTGATCGCCACGCCGCGGGTGAAGTCGGCGCGCTGCTCCTTGCCGGCGGCCCCGCCGCGGCGCCTGCGGTAGCGGCGGTCGTCGGTCTGTGCGCCGACCAGCCCCTCCGAGTTGGTGCGGGTCAGCTCGCCGAGGCGGTCGGAGATCCGCGGGAGCAGCCCGTTGTCCTTCATGGTGTGCAGCAGCGTCTGCGTGCCGTACGTGCCGGCCGCGACCACCACGTACCGGGCGCGCAGCTCCTTGGCGATGCCGCGGCGGCGGGCGTCGGTCGGGACGGTGCGGACGTGGTAGCCGCCCTGCGGGTGCTCGGAGAGGGCGGTGACCGTGGTCATCGGGTGGATCACGGCGCCGGCGCGCTCGGCGAGGTGCAGGTAGTTCTCGTTCAGGGTGTTCTTCGCGCCGTGCCGGCAGCCGGTCATGCACTCGCCGCACTCGGTGCAGGCCCGGCGGGCGGGGCCGGCTCCGCCGAAGTACGGGTCGGCCACCTCCTGGCCCGGTTTGGCCACGGCCCCGCCCTCGGCGTCCGCGCCGTCGCCGAAGAACACGCCGACCGGGGCCATGTGGAAGGTGTCCCCGACGCCCATCTTCTCGGCGACCGCCTTGAGGTGGACGTCGGAGGGGGTCGTGGTCGGGTTGAGGCGCACCCCGAGCATCCGCTTGGCCTGCTCGTAGTACGGGGCGAGCTCCTCGCGCCAGTCGGTGATCGAGGCCCACTGCCGGTCCTCGAAGAACGCGGTCGGGGGGACGTAGAGGGTGTTGGCGTAGTTGAGGGAGCCGCCGCCCACGCCGGCGCCCGCGAGCACCATCACGTTGCCGAGCAGGTGGATCCGCTGGATCCCGTACAGCCCGAGGGCCGGGGCCCAGAGGTAGTTGCGCAGGTCCCAGCTGTTCTTGGGCAGGCCCTCTCGGGTGAACCGGCGCCCGGCCTCCAGGACGCCGACGCGGTAGCCCTTCTCGGTCAGCCGCAGCGCCGAAACCGCTCCTCCGAAGCCCGATCCGATGACGATGACGTCGTAGTCGTAGTCGTGGTCGTGGTCGTACGACACTGCTGTGCCTCCTCGGCGGTCGGCGGTTCAGCGCAGGCGGAGGGCCTTCATCACCTTCAGGCTGCGGGTCATGAACGCCGCGTACTTCTCGTCGTCCATGCCCAGCGCGGGCGCCATCGGCAGCACCCGCTGGTGGGCGACGGTCTGGGCCTCGGTGTACTTGAGGATGCCCTCGGAGCCGTGCCGGCGGCCGAGGCCGGAGTCCTTCATGCCGCCCATGGGCGCCTGGGCGCTGCCGTAGGCCGGGGCGTAGCCCTCGTTGATGTTGACGGTGCCGGTGCGCAGGCGGGCGGCGACGGCGTGGCCGCGGCGGGCGTCCTTGGTCCAGACGCTGGAGTTGAGTCCGTACGCGGTGGCGTTGGCCTCGGCGATGACCTCGTCCTCGTCGGTGAAGCGGTAGACGGAGACCACCGGGCCGAACGTTTCCTCGCTGCAGACCGCCATCGGCGCCTCCACGCCGTCGAGGATGGTGGGCTCGTAGAACAGCGGGCCGATGTCGGGCCGGGCGGTGCCGCCCGCGACCAGGGTGGCGCCCTTGGCGACGGCCTCGTCCACGTGCCGGGACACGGTCTCGAGCTGGCGCTCGCCGACCAGCGAGCCCATGTCCGCGCCGTACGCGAGGGAGCTGCCGAGCCGCATCGCCTTGGTGCGGGCGGCGAAGCGCTCGAGGAACGCATCGGCGATCGAGGCGTGGACGTAGAGCCGCTCGATGGAGATGCAGAGCTGGCCGGCGGAGGAGAAGCAGGCGCGGACGGCGCCGGCGGCGGCCTTCTCCACGTCGGCGTCGTGCAGGACGAGCATGGCGTTCTTGCCGCCGAGTTCGAGGGAGACCCCGACGAGGCGGGCAGCCGCGCCTTGGGCGACCTCGCGGCCGGTACGGGTGGAGCCGGTGAAGGAGACGTAGTCGGCGTGCCGGACCACCTCGGGGCCGACGACGGGGCCCTCGCCGAGGACGATCTGGAACACCTCGGCGGGCAGCCCGGCCTCGACAGCCAAGTCGCGGGCCCACAGGGCGGTGAGCGCGGTCTCGGTGTCGGGCTTCATCACGACGGCGTTGCCGGAGACGAAGGCGGGCAGGGCGTCGCCGACGGAGAGTTCGAGCGGGTAGTTCCAGGGGGCGATCTGGCCCACGACCCCGCGCGGCTGGCGCAGCTCGGTGACCTTGGTCAGGGTCGGCATCGCACCCGTGTGGCTCTTGGGGCGCAGGTACGCGGGCGCCTTGCGGCCGTAGTGGCGGGCGGCGACGGCCACGGCCTGGACCTCTTCGTGGGCGTGCAGGCGGGCCTTGCCGGTCTCCAGCTGGATCAGGTCCAGCACCTCGGCCTGGCGGGCCAGGACCAGGTCGTGGAAGCGGAGCAGGACGGCGGCCCGGCGGCGGACGGGCACCGCGGCCCAGGCGGTCTGCGCGGCGCGGGCCCGGCCGAAGGCCTCGGCGACGTCCTCGGCAGTGGCCTCGGGGAGGTCGGCGAGCTTGTCCCCGGTGAAGGGGGTGTGGTTCGCGGTCCGGCCGGAGCCGATCACTCCGCGGGTGAGCCGGGAGACCAGGCCGGGGGTGACCACGTCGGCTGCGGTGCGGGCACCGGCCGGCGCGGGGGCGACCGGGTTGGTGGGCTGCGGTGCGGTGCGGAGGGGGGCCGCCGGGGCCTGCGAGTCCGTCATGGCGGTGAGCGTATTGCGCGCGGGGGGCTTTGGGTACCCGTCGGTAACCGGATTTTGCCACATCCGCCAGTAATCGCTGGCAGGATGCGGTCCCGCCGGGCCGGCTCCGCGCGCGGCCCCGCCGGGGTCAGCCCTTCTTGGCGGGAGGCGCCCAGCCGCTGAGCACCGTGTCGAACTGCTCGCGGGTGGTGGCCCAGTCGGCGGCCGGGCCCGACATGTACACCGCGTACTCGGTGCCGTCCGGGGCGATGTACATCTGCTCGATGGCCCGGCGTGGCCCCGCCTGCGTGCCCTTCTCGGTCCAGGTGAACTCCCACAGGGCCGAGCGGGTGCTGTCCTGGAAGGTGTTCTGGTTCAGCTTCTGCCGCTTGTAGTCCGAGCGCTGCTTCACCTGCTTCTCCAGGTCGAGCAGGTGCGCGTACGGGGTGTCGTAGTCCGGCGTGGTGTCCGTCGCGATCCGGATGAAGTGCTTCCCGTTGTCGGCGGTGTAGTCGATCTGGTTGCCGTCCATCTGGCGCTTCCAACCCTCCGGTACGAAGAGGGTGAAGCCGACCGGGTCGGTGACCTCGGTGTAGCCCGACGGCGGGCCGGCGTCCTCCTCGCCGTCCTGGGAGTCGGGCGCGCCCGCGTTCTTGTCGGAGCCGCGGTCCTCGTCGGAGTCCCCGGTGAGCTTCAGCGCCCCGAACACGGCGCCGCCGCCGAGCAGCGCCGCCACCAGGGCGACGGCCGCGGCCCGCTTGATCCGGCCGGCGCTGCGGTCCGACGGCGCGGGGGCGGCGGGCTGTTCGGGCAGGGCCGCCGTGCGTACGGGCTCGGTCGCCGTGACGGCGTCCGGGGCGGGGGCGGCGGTGGTGGGGGGATGTGCGGAAGCGGAGGCGGAGGCCGCGGCCGGTTCGGGGGCGTGCGCGCCGGCGAGTTCCTCCGGGGTCACCGCGCGGGTCGGCACGTACGCCTGCGCCGCCTTCGGCTCGCGGCCCTCCATCGCCTCCAGCAGCATCCGCTCCGTCTCCTGCGCGGAGGGCCGCTCCTCGGGGTCCTTGCGCAGCAGCGCGGTGATGACCGGGCCGAGCGGGCCGGACTGCCGCAGCGCGGGCGGCTCGTCGTTGACCACGGCCTGGAGGCTGGAGATGGGCGAGGTGCGGCGGAACGGCGAGCGGGCCTCGACCGCCGTGTACAGGGTGGCGCCCAGCGACCACAGGTCGGAGGCGGTTCCGGGAGTGGCGCCGGTGACCCGCTCGGGGGCCAGGTAGTCGATGGAGCCGACGATCTCGCCGGTGCGGGTGATGGACGAATCGCCCTCGATCGCGGCGATCCCGAAGTCGGTGAGCAGCACCCGCCCGTCCTTGGCGAGCAGCACGTTGCCGGGTTTGACGTCGCGGTGCAGGACGCCGACCGCGTGCGCGGCGCGCAGCGCGCCCAGCACGTGCAGCCCGATGCGGGCCGCCTCGCGGGGCTCGATCCGGCCTGCCGCCTTGGCCGCCTCGGCGAGGGAGGGGCCGTCGATGTGCTCCATGACGATCCACGGCCGGTCGTCGTGCTCGAGCACGTCGTGGACGGTCACCACCGCCGGGTGCTGGATCCGGGCCGCGGCCCGGGCCTCCTTCTGCGTCCGGGCGTGCAGCACCTCCCGGTCGGCTTGGGCCACGTACAGACCCGCCGTCAGTTCCTTGACCGCGACGGTCCTGTTCAGGAGCTCGTCATGGGCGCGCCAGACCTTGCCCATGCCGCCGCTGCCGATGGGCTCCACGAGCCGGTACCGGCCGGCGAGCACTGCGCCCACACCTGTCTGCTGTTCCACGAAACCCCGCCACTCTGTGCACTCCTGGCCAGATTACGAACGCGGCGGCCCGGCCGATACACGGAGGGCACGGTTCCGGCACCACTGTGACGCAATTGCCGTACTGATTCTCCATCAGCCACCCGATTTGTAACTGCTCGTGGCCTTCTCGAAGACCTCGGTGACCTTGCCCTCGCCGTCCTGCGGGCCCGTCACCATGACGACGTGATAGCTGCCGCCGAGGGCCACGACGAAGTTGCGGGCCACGACGTTGCGGCCGGCGCCGTCGATCCAGGTGTAGCGGCCGGTGACGCGCAGCTGCTGGCCCACCTTGGTGGTCTTCACGTCGCCGCCGCTGGCCCAGGTGGACGAGCGGTACGGGGCCAGCTCGGGCTCCTTGTCCTTCTGGTAGGTCGCCGGGTCCGGGTTGCCGCCCTCGACCTTGTCCCGGCCCGGTACGACGGTCAGGACGTACTGGCCGTCGGTGTAGCGGACCTGGCCGGCCTCGTTCATCCCGCGGCGCTCCCAGCCGTCGGGCACGGCGATCTCGAAGTGCTCCGGATCCTGCTGGGTGGTGTAGCCCGGCGGGGCGGGGGCCGGGGTCTGGAGCTGGGTCGGGGCCGGGGTCCGGTCCGGCGACGGGCTCTTCGGGCCGGCCGCGGGCGAGGAGGTCCGCGTATCGGCCACGGGCGCGGGCGCATCGGCCTTCTCGGCCTCCTCCTCCGCCCGGGGGAGGAACAGCATCGCGTACGCCACGGCCCCGGCCATCAGGGCGAGCACGCCCAGCAGCAGGGTCCGGCCGAGGTGGCGCGGCCTGCGGGAGGGTGCCGGGTTGCGGTGCCGGCCGTGCAGGTCGCCGCGGCGGCGTACGACGGGCAGCCGGGCCGGATCCGGCTCCGGCGCCGGGAGCGCACCGGGGCCCGCGGCATCCGGCTCGGGCGCGGACCGCACGAGGGAGCGCAGCCAGCCGCGGAGCTCCTCGAAGTCGGGGCGCTCGGTGGGGTCCTGACGCAGCAGCGACTCCACGACGGGGCGCAGTGGACCGCACTCCTCCGCGAAGGCGGGCGGCTCGGCGCAGACCATCTCGACGAGCTCGGCGACGCTGTCCTCGGGGTACGGGGCGTGGCCCTGCACGGCCCGGTAGAGCAGCGCGCCGAGCGCCCACAGGTCGGTGGCCGGCCCGACGGGGGCCGCCAGCTGCCAGGGGCCGCTGACGGCCTCGGCCGCCTGCTCGGGGGCCCAGCGCTCGGTGACGGCCCCGACCACGGCCATCCGCGTCTGCCGGGCCCGCTCCGCGTCCAGGCCGGTACGGGGGCCGCCCCCGGCCCCGCCCCAGGCCCCGCCGCCGGGACGCGGAGCCGCCGGGGCCGCGGCGTACCCGTCCTGCCCGCCGTACCCGCCGGCCTCCGGCCCGGGCGCGGGGCGCGACGCGGCCGCGGGGTGCGGGCCTTGCGGGCCTTGCGGGCCGTGGGGGCCGTGGGGGTCTCCGCCCGCGCCCAGTGCCGGGGCCGCGGCCTGCGGCTCCGCTCCGGCGGGTGTGCGTGCCGGGGCCCCGGGGTACGGGGCGCCTCCGGCGGCGGGAGCGGAACCCGCCCCCGGGGACACCGCGCCCTCGGCAGTGGCGTACGGACCGGGTGCGGCGCCCGGGCCCCGTGGCGCCGGCCCACCGGCGGGGTGCGGAGCCCCCGCCTGGTCAGCGGGCCGCTGCACGGGCGGGGGCGCGGCGTGGGCGCCGGTCGGCCGGGCCGGGATCGGCAGGTTCGGCCGGGGCTGGCCGGGCTGGCCGGGGCGCAGGTAGGCCGTCGGATCCTCGGCCTGGTGGTAGCCCTGGGGCAGCGCGAGTCGGGCCGGGAGGGCGGGCCGGACCGGGCCGGCCGGGCCGGCCTCCGGCCGCTCCTGCGGCGCGCTCCCGCCTCCCGCTTCGGACGTCGAAGGCACGCCCTGCCGACGCGGCGCCGCCCCGTGCCAGGGCACCGCCGCGCCTTCGGCCCCGTCGGCGACGGCCCCGCCCGTGCCGTGGACGGCATCCCTGCCCGCGGTGGCCTCCGTACCGGTGGCGGCTCCCGGGCCGGAGGCCATTCCGGGGCCGGTGCCCGTGCCCGTGCCTGTGTCGGCCTCCGCGCCGGAGGCCGCCTCCGTACCGGCCCTCGTACCAAGGGCAGTCCCGCTGCCGGAGCCGCTGCTGCCGGCCGTTCCTGCGCCCGTCCCCGGGCCGGGGGCGGTGCCCAGGCCGGGGGCGGTGCCCAGGCCGGGGGCGGTGCCCAGGCCGGAGGCGGTGCCCAGGCCGGAGGCGGCGCCCGCGCCGGAGTCGCCGTGCTCACCCGGCTCCGGGGAGGCACCCGTACCGGAGGACGGGCCGGGGACGGTGCCCTGGCCGGTTCCGGTGCCGGTCGGGGTGGCCGGGGCCGGGGCGGGGCCGCCGTAGGGGTACTCGTAGCCCTGCGGGAGGTTCGAGCCCTGCGGGCGCGGGCCCGCGGGCGGCGCAGGGACGGCCTTGCGCTGCTCGGTGACGCGGGCCGTCGCGGCCTGCGCGCCCGCCCGGTACGCGGCGATGGCCCCGGCCCGGGCGGCGGCCTTCAGCTCGGGCCGGTCCGCGTCCCGGGCTCCGGGGGTGATGCGGTCCGTGTAGCGGGGCCCGGTGTCGTAGCCGGGCGCCACCAGTGGGGCATAACCGCCCTCGCCCGCCCGGGAGTCCGGCGCCGACGGCGGCGCCTCGTCGCCCCGGCCGGCGCCACCGGGCCCCGTCACACCGCGCCCCTGCGAACCGGACGCGGCGTACGGCCCCGGGCCGGTGTGCGGCAGTACGGGGCTGCCGCCCGTCGAAATCGGTTCGCCGGGCCGGGGTCGGGCCGACAGCGTGCCCGGGCCGGTCGGAGCAGGCCCGGTCTGCGGGGCTGCGTGACCGGGCCGGGTCGGCACCACGTCGTGGCCGGGCGTGGTGGGCGCGACCGGGTGGCCGGGCAGTGGCGGGGTGTTGCCGGCCGGCGGAGTCGGGGCCGCGCCGGGGCCGGCCGGGACCGGGTCGTAGCCGCAGAGGGCGTCCTCCGCGGCGCCGGCCGCCAGGCCGGTCAGCACGACGCGCCCGTCATCGCATATCAACACGGTCCGGACCGTGATGTTCCGGTGGGTCCAGCCGTGCGCGTGCAGCGCCCGCAGCGCGGTCAGCAGGTCCGCGGCGACCTCCGCCGCCCGGTACGGGGTCAGCGGCTCGTCGGCGAGCAGCGCGGCCAGCGGCCGGGCCGGCACCAACTCGCTCACTATCCACAGCGACCCGCCCTCGGCGAACACGTCGAAGACCTGGTCCAGCCGCGGATGGTCCGGTACGGACGCGGCCGCCTGGGCCGCGGCGATGGCCCTGCGCACGGCCGGCAGTTCTCCGGCCTGCGGAGCGCTCCGGGGGGCACGACCGGGTCCCGGTCCGGGTCCGGCGGCGGGCCCGGTTAAGCCGTCGGCCTCGCCGTCCAGCAGCTCCGCGTCCACGATCTCCGGCAACGGCACCTGCCGTACCAGGACTTCCTGCCCGCTCCGCGTGTCGAACGCCCGGGTCTCGACCAGTTCGTACTCGTCCGACGGCGGCAGCGGCAGACGGTAGCGGCCGGCCAGGATCCGGCCCGCGTAGTCCTCCACTCCGCCTCCCCCGAGTACGTGCCGGGCGGCCGGTTCCCCACGGCCCCCGCTGACACGATACGTCGCCCGGGGCGCCCGCGTCCCCGGCCTTGGGAGGCTCGTCAGCCGAGCGGCTGGAAGGTCTGGAACGCCACGTTGCGCATCTGCGTGCACTCCGCCCCGTCCCACTGGTCCGCGGCGCAGCTGATCATGATGGCGTAGCCGTGGGTCGAGTCGATCTTGAAGCCGCGGTCGAGCACCCGGACCCGGATGCCCTTCTGGTCGCGCTCGAACTCCCAGTCCGCGACGGTCGGGTAGTTCCGGTACGAGACCAGGTCGAGCCGGATCTGCCGGTAGTTCTGGCTGCTGCCCGCCACCGCGGGGGCCAGCGCGGCCCAGGCGGCGCGGGCGTCGTTGCCGGGGTGGTCGGTGTAGTCGACCTGGATGCGCGGGAACCCGCCGTCGCGGCTGTATATCGCGCCGGACTTGTCGCCGGCGGTGTCCGTCTGCCGGAAGCCCTGGGGCATCGCCATCGAGAAGTGGTAGCCGGGGTCCGTCACCAGGGAGAAGCCCGCCGGGATCCCGCCGGCCGCCGGGCCGCCGGGGACGGCGCCCTGACCCTGGCCCTGCCCCTGGCTCTGGCCCTGCGTGGCCGTCTGGCCCTGGCTCTGCCCGCCGCTCGGGCTCTGGGCCTGGCCGGGCTCGCCGGTGCCGCCGCCGGTCTTGCCGGCGGTGGCGGCGGTCTCGCCGGCCTTGCCGGAGCCGCCCGGGGCGGGGGTGCCGGAGATCGTGGTGCCGCCCTGGCCGCCCTTGCCCTGGTTCTTCTTGTCCGCCGCGTCGTCGCCGCTGAACATGTACACCAGCAGCGAGCCGATGGCGGCGAGCGCGACGACCACGCCGGCGATGGCGAGCCCGATGGTGCGGCGGGACATGACGTCGGTGAGCGGGGCCGGCGCGACCTGCCCGGCCGGGGTCCGGCCGCCGCCCGGCGGCGGGACCGGGGGCTGGGCCGCCGCGGCAGTGGCCGTCGCGGGGGCAGCGGCCGCCGTCGCCGCGGCCTTGCGGGCCGCCTTCAGTGCGGCGCGGGCCCGCTCGCGCTGTTCGCGCTCGCGGCGCTCGCGCTCCTTCTTCTCCGCCTTCTCGGCCGCCTTCTCGGCGGCGGCCCTGGCCATGGCCTCCTTGGCGTCCGCCAGCGATATCTGCCGGGTCTCCTCGACCGCGGAGGTCAGGCCCGCGGCGGCGGGCGCCGGCTCGGGGGCGTTGACGACGGCCGTCAGCATGGCCCGCGCGCGGGGCTCGTCGAGGCGGCGGGCGGGGTCCTTGGCGAGCAGGCCGTAGATGACCTCGGTGAGCGGGCCGGCGTTCTTGGGCGGGTCCACCTGCTCGGTCATCACCGCCGTGAGGGTGGCGAGGGCGGAGCCCTTGTCGTACGGGGGCACGCCCTCGACGGCGGCGTACAGCAGGCCGCCCAGGGACCACATGTCGGCCGGCGGGCCGGGCTTCTGGCCGCGGGCGCGCTCGGGCGAGATGTACGAGGGCGCGCCGACGAGCATGCCGGTGGAGGTGATGGAGGGGTCGCCCTCCACCTGCGCGATGCCGAAGTCGGTGAGGACGACACGGCCGTTGGCGGCGATGAGCACGTTGGACGGCTTCACGTCGCGGTGCAGGATGCCCTGGTTGTGGGCGGCGCGCAGCACGTCGAGGACGGCGAGGCCGACCTCGGCGGCGCGGTGGGGCGTCAGGGGGCCCTGCTCGCGGATGAACTCGGCGAGGGAGGGGCCCTCGATGAGCTCCATGACGATCCAGGGGCGGCCGTCCTCGTCGACGACGTCGAAGACGGTGACGGCGCCGCCGCTGCGGATGCGGGCGATGGCCTTGGCCTCGCGGAGGGTGCGGGTGATGAGGCGGCGCTTTTCGTCCTCGTCGACGCCGTTGCCGAAGCGGAGTTCCTTGACGGCGACGGTGCGGCCGAGGGTTTCGTCCTCGGCGCGCCAGACGGTGCCCATGCCGCCCTTGCCGAGCACTTCGCCGAGGCGGTAGCGGCCCGCGAGCAGCCGGCCCTCGGTGCCGGCGTCCGCGGCGGCCTTGGCGGCCGCGGCCTTGACGGCTGCCGCCACGGCATCGGCCTTGTCGATCACGGGATTCCCGGACGTGGTCCGAACCGCCTCGGCCGCATCACCGGACACCCCGGCCCCTCGGGCCCCCGCCGCAGGCTTCGCCGAACCCGCGCCGGATCCCGGCACGGCGTCCTGCGGCCCGACCGCAGCGGCGCGCTTCGACAGGTCCGGCTTCGCCGACCCCTCCGCGTCCGCGGACCGGACGATCCCCGCAGCCCCGGACCCGGCGTCAGCCGACGCAGGCTTCGCGGCCGCAGCCGCCGACTTGGCGGGCGCCGACGCAGCGGCGCCCTTCGACAGGTCGGGCTTCGCCGGTGCCTCCGCGGACGCGTCCGCAGACCCGGCGTCAGCCGACGCAGCCGCACGCTTCGCGAAGTCCGGCTTCGCCGGCGCGTCCGCGGACCGGACGCTCGCCCCGGACCCGGCGTCAGCCGACACCGGCTTCGCGGGCGCCGACGCAGCGGCGCCCTTCGACAGGTCCGGCTTCGCCGGTGCCTCGGCGGACGTGCCCCCGGCCCCGGCATCAGTCGGCGCAGCCGCGGGCTTCGGGGCCGTGGGCTCGGCGGTTGCCGCGGAGTCGGGCGCAGCCGGACGCTTCGAGAGGTTCGGCTTCGGCTGTGCGGCGTCGGTTGTGGGACGGGGGTTCGGAACGGTCGAGGGCGCGGCGGTGGCGGGTTCGGCGGGCGGCTTCGGCCCGGCCGACCCCGACTTCGCCCGGTCCTGCTTCGCCGCAGGCGAATCGGTGTGCTCCGGCTTCGACATGCGTCCCCTCTGCGATCGTGCCGCCTGCTCCGGCTGCCCCGGCATCCGCCGGGATGCCCGGTGGCCCGCCCCGGGAGAACCCGCGCGATAACCCGCCCCGGCAGAACCCTTATTCTTCCTCACTCCGCAACGGACGGGAGCCCCGGGTCCGCGGTTCCCCCCTCTGTATCCCGGAGTTACAACGGAACGATGTCGGGCGCCCCCAGCCGGGCCGCGTCGGCCGTCTGGTCGTCGGGCTGGCGCTGGGATTCCCGTTCCGCCTGCACCCGCTTCTCGTAGTGCTCGACTTCCTTCTCGATCTGCTGCTCGTCCCACCCCAGCACCGGAGCCATCAGCTCCGCGCACTCCCGCGCCGACCGGGTCCCGCGGTCGAAGGTCTCGATCGAGATCCGCGTCCGCCGCGTCAGTACGTCGTCCAGGTGCCGTGCCCCCTCGTGCGAGGCCGCGTACGCCACCTCGGCCCGCAGGTAGTCCTCCGCCCCGCCCAGCGGGGCGCCCAGCGAGCGGTCGGCCGCGACGAGGTCGAGGAGTTCGTCCGTCAGAGACCCGTACCGGTTCAACAGGTGTTCCACCCGGGCCACGTGAAGCCCCGTCCGGGCGGCGATCCGGGCCCGCCCGTTCCACAGGGCCTTGTACCCCTCGGCCCCCACCAGCGGCACCTCCTCCGTCACGCAGTCCGCGACCCGCATGTCCAGCCCGTGCACCGCCTTGTCCACGGCGTCCTTCGCCATGACCCGGTACGTGGTGTACTTGCCGCCCGCCACGACCACCAGCCCCGGCACCGGATGGGCCACGGTGTGCTCGCGCGAGAGCTTGCTCGTCGCATCCGACTCCCCGGCCAGCAGCGGCCGCAGGCCCGCGTACACCCCCTGCACGTCGTCGCGGGTCAGCGGCACCGCCAGCACCGAGTTCACGTGCTCCAGCAGGTAGTCGATGTCGGCGCTGGAGGCCGCCGGGTGGGCCTTGTCGAGGTCCCAGTCGGTGTCCGTGGTCCCCACGATCCAGTGCCGGCCCCACGGAATGACGAACAGCACCGACTTCTCGGTGCGCAGGATCAGGCCGGTGCTCGAATGGATGCGGTCCTTGGGGACGACCAGGTGGATGCCCTTGGACGCCCGGACGTGGAACTGCCCGCGCTCCCCGATGAGGGCCTGCGTGTCGTCCGTCCACACCCCGGTCGCATTGACCACCTGCCGGGCGCGGATCTCGTACTCCGTGCCGCCCTCCACGTCCTGCACGCGCGCGCCGACGACCCGTTCGCCCTCGCGCAGGAAGCCGACGACCCTCGCCCGGTTGGCGCAGTGCGCCCCGTACGCGGCGGCCGTGCGGACGAGCGTGGTGACGTACCGCGCGTCGTCCATTTGGGCGTCGTAGTACTGCAGGGCGCCGACGAGGGCGTCCTTGCGCAGGGCCGGTGCCACGCGCAGGGCGCGCCGGCGCGACAGGTGCCGGTGGACCGGCAGGCCGCGGCCGTGCCCGCTGGAGACGGACATCGCGTCGTACAGGGCGACGCCCGATCCGGCGTAGAGCCGCTCCCAGCCCTTGTGCTGGAGGGGGTAGAGGAAGGGCACGGGCTTGACCAGGTGCGGGGCGAGCCGCTCCAGCAGCAGGCCGCGCTCCTTCAGCGCCTCGCGGACGAGGGCGAAGTCGAGCATCTCCAGGTACCTCAGGCCGCCGTGGATCAGCTTGCTGGACCGGCTGGAGGTGCCGGAGGCCCAGTCCCGCGCCTCGACGAGCCCCGTGGCCAGGCCCCTGGTCACGGCGTCGAGCGCGGTGCCCGCGCCGACGACGCCCGCGCCGACCACCAGCACGTCCAGTTCCCGCTCGGCCATCCGGGTGAGCGCTTCCGCGCGCTGCGCCGGCCCCAGTGTCGCTGTCCTCACGGCTGCCTCCCGTCGGTGCGGGCCGTCCCCGCTCGGTGCGGGCCCGGTCCTGCTCGTGTGCGGGCCGTCCCCGCTCGGTGTGCGGGCCGCACCTGCGCGGCGCAGGTGATCCCGCTCACATCCCCCGTCCTCGATTCTGACCCGGCGTACCCGCTTCAGCCACCGCCTGTGGACAACACAACGCGACCATCACCCCGTAATACGACAGATCGGTCATATATACGCCTAGTCTGACATCGTGCCAGCCGATTCGACCCCAGTGGTCCACAGGACTTGCGCACGCAGCCCCCTCATGCATGCCAGGGAAGGGACGGCCTCCATGCCCGCAGACCTCGCCGTCATCGGACTCGGCCACCTCGGCCTCCCGCTGGCCCAGGCCGCCGTCGCCGCCGGGATCGAGACGGTCGGCTACGACAGCGGCCCGGCCACCGACTCCACCCTCACCGCCGCCGAGGTCCGCCGCATGTCGGCCGCCGGCTTCCGGATCGCCACCGACCCCGCCGAGCTCGGCCGCGTCCGCACCGCCGTCATCTGCGCCCCCACCCAGCTGGGCGCCGACCGCGCCCTGGACCTCTCGGCCGTCGGCGCCGCCGGCCGCACCCTCGCCGCCCGGCTGCGCCCGCACACCACCGTCATCCTGGAATCCGCCGCCCACCCCGGGGTCACCGAGGACTACCTCCGCCCGATCCTGGAGTCCGGCTCCGGGCTGCGCGCCGGCCGCGACTTCCACCTGGCCTACTCCCCCAGCCGCCACGACCCCGGCAACCGCACCCACACCATCGCCAACACCCCCAAGGTGATCGGCGGCCTCACCCCGGCCTGCACCGAGTCCGCGCACGCCTTCTACGCCCGCATCGCCGAGAAGGTGGTCCGCGCCCGCGGCCTGCGCGAGGCCGAGACCGTCCAGCTCCTGGAGACCAACTACCGGCACGTCAACATCGCCCTGATGAACGAGATGGCCGTGCTCTGCCACGACCTCGGCGTCGACCTGTGGGACGTCATCCGCTGCGCCGAGACCAAGCCGTACGGCTTCCAGGCCTTCCGACCCGGCCCCGGCGTCGGCGGCCACAGCGTGCCCCTGGACCCCAACTACCTCCCCCACACCACCCGCACCCCGGGCCACCCCCTGCGCATGGTGGGCCTGGCCCAGGAGATCAACAGCCGGATGCCCCAGTACGTCATCCAGCGCTGCGCCACCCTGCTGAACGAGCACGGCAAGTCCGCCCGCGGGGCCCGCGTCCTGCTCCTCGGCGTCACCTACAAACCGGACCTCGCCGACCAGGAGGGCTCCCCCGCGCGCGAGATCGCCAGCCGCCTCCTCGACCTCGGGGCGCTGATCAGCTACCACGACCCGTACGTCGCCGGCTGGCGGGTCCGCGACCAGCCGGTCCCCCGCGCCGAGTCCCTCTACGAGGCGGCCGCCACCGCCGACCTGACGATCCTGCTCCAGCACCACCGCACGTACGACCTCCAAGGTCTCGCGGTGAAGGCCCAGTTGCTCCTGGACACGCGCGGCGCGAGCCCGGCGGGGGCGGCCCACCGGCTCTGAGCCGCACAAATCCCCGCTGCGGATGTCACAGCGGACTGCTAGCCTGCGGCGACTTATCTCGCGCATACATCCCGTGAGCCCCGACCAGGGCACACGTGCGTCCGAATCCCGGGGGGGATTTCCCATGAGCCAGCAGTTCCAGCCGCCCGCGCCCGACTCCCTGACCCCGGCCGCGCCGGCCGCGCCGTACGCGTCCGGGCCCGCCCGCAGCGGCAACGTCGGCCTGGGCATCGTCGCGGGCGTGGTCGCCGCCCTCGTCGCGGCCGGCGTGTACGGCGCGATCATGAGCGCCATCGACCGCCAGATCGGCTACGCCGCGGTCGGCGTCGGCATCGTCATCGGCCTCGCCGCGGGCCGCGTCGGCGGCCGGAACCTCGTCCTGCCCGTGGTCAGCGCCGTCCTCGCCCTCGGCGCCGTCTACCTGGGCCAGCTGGTCTATGTCGCGCTCGAGCTCGCCGACTACGCCGGCACGGGGGTGGCCGACGTCCTCCTCGACAAGCCCGGCATCACCGGCATCGCCGACATCTGGAAGGAAGGCGCCGAGGCCATGGACTACGTCTTCCTCGCCATCGGCGGCGCGGTCGCCTTCAGCGCCGCCAAGCGCACCGGCGACTGACGACACGCCCCTGAGCAGGGACGACCGGCCGAGAGTCGGCCGGGAACCCCTGTCGGCACCGGGGCGGCCGAGCCTATGATCCGCGCGTGTCCGATCATTCTCCGGCCGGCCGTCCCGTCTTCGACCCGGCCGACCGCAACCCCGAACTCGCCGCCCTCCGCGACGCCGTCCGCCGCAAGGACTGGGACGCCGTCACCGCGGGCTTCGATGCCCAGCCCGACGAGGACCACCGCGCCCTCGCCTCCGACGTCGTCTCCCGCCAACGCGGCGCCGAACTCATGCTCCGGCCCGTCATCGAGCGCAGTCCGAGCGACCTGCTCGCCCGGACCCTGCTCGCCGACCGGCTGATCAAGATCGGCTGGGAGATCCGCTCCGGTGCCCGGGCGCAGTACGTCTCGCAGCACCAGTTCGACGAGTTCCACGCGTACCTGCGGCGCGCCGAGCTACTGCTGATCGACGTCTGCGCCGAGGATCCGGGGTACGCGCTCGCCTGGTGCCTGCGCGTGACCACCTCGCGCGGGCTGGAGTTGGGGCTGAGCGAGACCCGGCGCCGCTACGACCGGCTCGCCGAGCACCACCCCCACCACTTCGCGGCGCAGCAGCAGAGCCTCCAGCAGCTCTGCCCGAAGTGGGGCGGGAGCTGGGAGGCCGCGCACGGTTTCGCGGACGCGTGCGTCAAGGCCGCTCCCGAGGGCCTGCCGAACGGCGCCCTGGTGGCGATCGCCCAGATGGAGCAGTACCTGGATGTGTCGCAGAAGAGCGGCACCCGCGTCGCAGAAACGTATCTGCGCGAGCCGGGCAACCAGACCCGGCTCCTCGAAGCCGCCGCCCGCTCCGTCCTCCACCCCGCCTTCGCTTCCGCCTTCCGGCCCGACTCGCCCGTGGCCGTGGCCGCACACAGCGCCTTCGCCGCCGCGCACTGCGCCGCCGGCCGGCACGCCGAGGCGGCCCCGCACTTCCGCGCCCTCGGCGACAGGGCCACCGAGTTCCCGTGGCACTACATCGGCAGCTACGACCACGAGGCGGAGTTCGTCCGCCACCGCAAGACCGCCCTGAGAAAGGGCTGAGGAGCCATGGACACCCGCGCCCCGGGCGCCGTCGCCGATCCCGGCGCCGGCCCCGACACCGAATCCGCATCCGAATCCGCATCCGACGGCCACGCCGCCGACGGCATCACGACCACCACCGTCAACGGCATCCGCACGGTCCTCGCCCCCTGCCCGGGCCCCCTCTCCGCCGGCCTGCTCTTCCGGGTCGGCCGCGCCGACGAGACCCTGGCCACCAGCGGCATCACCCACCTGGTCGAGCACCTGGCCCTGCACCGGCACGGCATGGGCGACCTGCACTACAACGGGGCCACCGCCGCCGCGTACACCCACTTCCACGTCACCGGCACCCCCGCCGACGTCGCCGAATACCTGGGCGGCGTCTGCGCCGCCCTGCGCGACCTGCCGATGGACCGGCTGGAGACCGAGAAGGAGATCCTGCGCACCGAGGCCGCCGGCCGCAGCCACGGCCCGGGCCGCGCCGCGGCGCTCTGGCGCTACGGCTCCCGCTCCTACGGACTCACCGGCTACGCCGAGGCCGGGCCCTACCACCTCACGGCCGACCAGGTCCGCGACTGGGCGCGGGATTGGTTCACCACCGAGAACGCCGTGCTGTGGATCACCGGCGACACCGTGCCCGAGGGCCTCGACCTCACCCTGCCCGCCGGTGAGTGGCGGCCGGCCCCGCAGGCCACCTCGGCCCTGCCCGTCACCCCGGCCTACTTCCACGGCGACGAGGGCGCAGCGGTCCTCACCTCGGTCCTGCCCCGCTCGACCGCAGCCGCCCTGTTCGCCGAGGTCCTGGGCAAGGAGCTCTTCCGGGAGCTGCGCCAGAAGGGCGGCTACTCCTACACCGCGGCAGCCGACTACCAGCCCCGCGACGCCGACTCCGCGACCGTGGTCGCATACGCCGACGCCCTCCCGCAGAAACAGGACGCCATGGTCGGCGCCTTCGTCGACGTCCTCGCGAAGCTGCGCGCGGGCCGGATCGAGCAGGCCGACCTGGAGGCCGTCCGGGCCTCCGCGCTGTCCCGGTTCGACCTGCCGGACCTCGCCGCGGCCCTGCTGCCCGGCCACGCCATGAACCTGCTGCTGCGCCACCGCAACCTCACCCGGGCCGAGGCCCGGGCCGAGATCGAAGCCGTCACCGTCGCCGACCTGCACCGGGTCGCCCGGGCGGTGTGGGCCGACGCGCTGATGCAGGTGCCACACCGCGGCGTGGACTGGGCCGGGTTCACCGCCGCCCCCGACCGGTCCCCGGAGATCGTCACCGGACGGCGCCACTCCGCCGTGGCGGACCCCTCCGTCGCGCTCCTCGTGGGGAAGGAGGGCATCAGCCTGGTGGCGCGGGGCAACCAGGTCACCGTCCGCTACGCCGAGTGCTCCATGATGCAGGTCTACCCGGACGGCGCCCGCCACCTCGTCGGCCACGACGGCTTCACGCTGACGATCGAGCCGACCCTGTACGAGATCACCGCGGCCGACCTCGCCCCGCTCGACGCGGCCGTGCCCGCCGCCGCCGTGGTCACCATGCCGCCGCGCGATCCGGCCCGCATCCCGCAGCCGCCCCCGCCGCCGAAGGCCCCGGTCCGGCACGCCTGGTTCACCGCCCTGCTGTGGGTCCTCGGCGTCCCCGCCCTGCTCATGGGCGGCGCCACGGCGCTGATGGCCCTCGCCGTGACCAACCGCGGCAGGCAGACCGAGATCCCGCAGGACGACGCGCGCTTCCTGCTCGCGTGCTTGATCGTCTCCGCGGTCTTCCTGATCCCCTGGGGCATCTGCCTGCGCCGCCGCAAACAGGGGCTCAGCTGACGGCGGGGCCCGACCGACGCGCCGAAGGGCCGGCCCCCGGGTGGGGGCCGGCCCTTCTGCGTGCGTGCCTGCGGTGTCGTGCCGTGCGGGTCAGCGGCTGTGCTGGGAGTCCGCGACCGTGACCTCGACCCGCTGGAACTCCTTGAGCTCGCTGTAGCCGGTGGTGGCCATCGAGCGGCGCAGGGCGCCGAACAGGTTCATCGAGCCGTCCGGGGTGTGCGACGGGCCGGTGAGGATCTCCTCGGTGGTGCCGACGGTGCCGAGGTCGACCTTCTTGCCGCGCGGCACGTCCTCGTGGACGGCCTCCATGCCCCAGTGGTGGCCCTTGCCGGGCGCGTCGGTGGCGCGGGCCAGCGGGGAGCCCATCATCACGGCGTCGGCGCCGCAGGCGATGGCCTTGGGCAGGTCGCCGGACCAGCCCACGCCGCCGTCGGCGATGACGTGGACGTACCGGCCGCCGGACTCGTCCATGTAGTCGCGGCGGGCCGCGGCCACGTCGGCGACGGCGGTGGCCATCGGGACCTGGATGCCGAGCACGTTGCGCGTGGTGTGGGCCGCGCCGCCGCCGAAGCCGACGAGGACGCCCGCGGCGCCGGTGCGCATCAGGTGCAGGGCCGCGGTGTACGTGGCGCAGCCGCCGACGATGACCGGGACGTCGAGCTCGTAGATGAACTGCTTGAGGTTCAGCGGCTCGGCGGCGCCGGAGACGTGCTCGGCGGAGACGGTGGTGCCGCGGATGACGAAGATGTCGACCCCGGCGTCCACGACGGCCTTGGAGAACTGGGCCGTGCGCTGCGGGGAGAGCGCGGCGGCGGTGACCACGCCGGAGTCGCGCACCTCCTTGATGCGCTGGCCGATCAGGTCGGCCTGGATCGGGGCGGAGTAGATCTCCTGCAGGCGGCGGGTGGCGGCCTCCTCCGACAGCTCGGCGATCTCGTCGAGCAGCGGCTGCGGGTCCTCGTAGCGGGTCCACAGGCCCTCGAGGTTCAGGACGCCGAGGCCGCCGAGCTCGCCGATGCGGATGGCGGTCTGCGGGGAGACGACGGAGTCCATCGGGGCGGCCAGGAACGGGAGCTCGAAGCGGTACGCGTCGATCTGCCAGGCGATGGAGACCTCCTTCGGGTCCCGGGTGCGCCGGCTCGGGACGATGGCGATGTCGTCGAACGCGTACGCCCTGCGGCCGCGCTTGCCGCGCCCGATCTCGATCTCAGTCACGTGTGGTGGCCTTTCCTCTGGGTCTGCCCGTCCAGTATCCCCGAAGGGCGGGCCCGCGCGTTTCCGTGCCCGCCGTCCGGACACCGCTCCGCCGCTGCGCGGGGCCATCCCCTCCCCGCCCCTTCCCGAAACCGGGCTCTGCCCGGACCCGTCAAAGATCGGGGGCTCCGCCCCCGGACCCCGCGCCTCAAACGCCGGCGAGGCTGGATGAATCCAGCCCGCGCGGCGTTTGAGC